>DOHL01000043.1 GCA_003535305.1 Candidatus Acetothermia bacterium | reverse complement strand
ACAGAGCCTTGGAATCGCCCCTACATCTCGACTCCGGCCTCTTGTCTTCTTAATTTCTGACTTCTATTTTCTGGCCTCTGACTTCTATTCTCTGACTTCTATTTGCTGTATCGCAGTACAGCTATCTGTTTGCATATCTATCCGGGCTCTTTTGTTCTTACGTACTGATCGTCTTTCCTGGTTGTTTATTCATTCTGATTTAGATATGTTGGTTTTTTGTGTGATATACACTACAATAATATATATACTTTCTATTGCAAGGTGGTGGTAGGGTTGGCTCATCCGTATTTTGGATATAGAATTGGGCTATCAACAAGAAGGAAGGTGTTACGCGAGGAGAACCACTATGGTTGAACTACGCAGCTTTACTATCTTTTCAGATCTGAAAGAACGGGATCTTGAAAAACTACGGTCAACGATTAAAGAGATTCGCTACGGACATGATGAGATCATTTTCATGGAAGGAGCTCCTGCATTCGGCTTCTACCTTATCTTTCAGGGGACGATCAAAATTGTCAAACGGAGCTTGCGTGGCAAGAGTCAAATCTTAAAAATCATCGGTCCGGGAGAGATTTTAGGAGAGACGACTCTCTTTGATAAGGGGAGTCATAATGCATACGCTAAAACGCTCGATTCCGCCGTTGTCGGATTCATCGAACGGGGAGATTTCTTTTACTTTCTCGAACGCCATCCCAAGGTAATCTTCCGGTTATTTAAGAAGTTATCAGAAGAGGTAAAGGCTTTTCAGAACAAACTTGCCGAACGTTCTTATGCCAGTAGTAAAGAACGATTGGCGCGCTTGATCCTTTGTCTCGGAGAGAGCGGAATTGAACTTTCCCGCACTGAGCTGGCCGAGATGGCCGGAGTCTCCTCGAAAACGGCAATCAGAACTCTCTCTGAACTTGAAGAACGCGGCATCATCTCTATTGAGAGCCGTAAACTCCAAATTTGTGATAAGGATCATCTAATACGTTTGATAGAACCATCGTCTCTGAATTTAGATGGTAATTTAATTATCTAAGTCTACGAAGAAAAAATTCCACCGGTTAGGTGATCGGTGTCTTTGGGAATAAAAGGTTCTTCTTTTATCCTCGCAGAGGATATTTACGGTGGTTGTACAGTAGCGCGCGTAGTCCGGATGCCGTTGCGCTCCGCTTAATATTGAAGAAAACCCGCTTAGTATGAGGATGATCCTTATTGATGGGAGCATTAACTTCACGTGAAAAAACGATTATATTAGCCGTAATATACAGTGTGGCCATTGGGCTGCTCTTTGCATTGCAGAACCATCTCTCCGCCGAAGTTGTATTTATAGTCTTGATCATTCCATTGTTGATCGGCTCAGCGCTGTGTAAAATACGCGGAGGAGCGTTGTTGGGCTCTTTTACTGCTATGGCGGGATTTCTTTTGTTGCGGGAACAGGGCTTATTGCTTCCGCTTGGGTTTATGGTCTTATCTCTTTCGTTGGGAATAAGCATCGGTTGGTTCAACCAAAGACGTGCCCGCAAGCAAGAAAAGTGGCAACGAGCAAAGAATTTAAGAGAACTATCTGATGAAGATATCTTTGAAAATTCTATCAACATGATCCATTTTGTCGATAAAAATGGAAATATTTTGCGGCGGAATGAGAAATCACATGCTCTCCTCGGATATGCGAAAAAACGAGAATTGAGTATAACGGAATATGTTCATCCTGACGATACAGACAATGTAAAATCCGCATTGACCCGTGTCTTTGAACGAGGAATGGTAGAAAATATCAAGGCACGTTTTATTTCGGCAAAGAAGGTCGTCATCCCGGTTGAATTCGCGGCAACACGAGCTAAAGGGCGCATGGCCGCCATTATGGAGATTTCTGATCGGCGCAAGATGGAGGAACTGGAACGGCGACTGGCCGAGACAGAGGCAAAGTACCGTTATTTGATCGAAGATGGTATCGACACGCTCGATTCATCGATTATCATTATCGATAAAAAGCGGGAGGTTGTATGGGCGAATGAGATGATCGAAACCTTTTTCGGGGTCAATCGCGAGAGATTGATCGGTATCGATGTGATGGCTGCGTTCAACCGGTATGTAGGTGTATTGGAAGACATTGACGATTTCCGTCTGATCGTTGCCGATGCTGTTAACAACAACAAACGGATCGACTCATATATCTGTCGGGTACGTTCCGGCTCGGGGTGCAAGGAACGGATCTTCGAATATCGGAGCATCCCGATTGAAACTGACAGGTATCAAGGGGGGCGAATCGATTATTATATCGACATCACCGAGATTAAGCGATTGGAAGAGGGGTTGCGTGAAAAGACGGAACGCCTTGAGCGAAGCAACGAAAACTTAGAGGAATTCTCACATGTGGTTTCGCATGACCTCAAAGAACCTCTTCGCACACTCTCTGTCTACAGCTCTTATCTGTTGGAGGATTATAAGGAGAAACTGGAAGAAGGAGGGCTTGAATATTTGGAGATAATTATGAATTGTTCCGATAGAATGCGTGCGTTAGTTGATAATCTTCGTGCTCTCTCCAGTATCCGCATGGACGCAGCATCATTCGTGCGGGTCAATGTGGGTGATGTTCTCCATGAGGCAAAAGAAGATTTAGAGGCGCTTCTCCGGGACCGGAGAGTGAGCCTTCAGATAGCAAATCACTTTCCGCAAGTCATGGGAAGTGAACCACGTATTGCTGAGCTGTTTCGTAATCTTATCAGCAACGCCGTTAAATTTAACGACAAGGCATTGCCAACTATCCGGGTGGGCTGGAAAGATACCGGCAACGGACTGTGCACCTTCTTTGTCCAGGATAATGGTATTGGAATAGAAGCTCGTTACCAGGAGAAAATATTCGGTATGTTTGAGCAATTGAACCCCAATGAATTTGAAGGAACTGGAGCTGGTCTTGCCATCTGTAAACGAATCGTTGCAGAACATAAGGGTGAAATTTGGGTAAAGTCGGAAGTCGGTAAAGGCACTACTTTCTACTTTTCTATTCCAAAAGTAACGTCTAAAGAAAAGGTGGTGACAAATGCAAAATCATACTAAGATGAAGGTTTTAGTAGTGGAAGATAGTCCGACTGATGTGAAGATCATTGAACGGACGATGAAGCGAAGCGCGATTAAATGTGATCTCTTCTTTGCTGCTGATGGAGCGGAAGCGTTGGATTTCCTTTTCCGGCGCGGTGATTTTAGTGATGTTCCCCGGCCAGATCTCATTCTACTTGACCTAAAACTCCCCAAGGTCGATGGATTTGAAGTCTTAAAAGAGATCAAACAGAATGATCGACTTCGCCGGATTCCAGTGATTGTTCTTACTGTATCGGCACGCGAAGAGGATGCGGCAAGGGCGTATGACAGCGGCGCTGCCAGTTATATGACCAAGCCGGTCAACCCCGAGGATTTTGAAAAACTGATCACCACAGTACAAGAATATTGGCGGATTGCTATGCTTCCCAAAAGCTGATTCGAAAAGATAAAGAGATCTTCTTTTGCAATATCGACACTGCTGTCTCGGCTAAGCATTCAGTAACCCCGTACTGGCTGAAATGTGGCAGGCCCTGCATAGTAATTGTGCA
>DOHL01000076.1 GCA_003535305.1 Candidatus Acetothermia bacterium | reverse complement strand
CCGCCCATTGCAATACGCCCCTGCAAGTTCCATGTTTATTTTGCGCGGGGCAATTTGAGTCTTTGGCTTTAGCTGAAAGCTGACGGCTGAAATAGCTGAAAGCTAAAGGTGTTTACCTGTAAGCTGGTCAGCAGTCCGGCGCAGGAGGGCCAGGGTCTGTTGGCAGGCTTCTACGGTAAAGGTGCGCGGCGAGAGGCCGCATGGCGGGGTGATCAGGTCTCCAGCGCGGAAATCCCTTACCTGTTCGGGCGAGTTGATTCCCCAGGCGATTCGCTTCCCTTGTCGTGATTTATAATATTGAGTTATGTCGTGCTGAGAAGCATCGAAGCTGATAATATCGATCTCTGCGTTAAACAACAGATCCCACTGCATATTACCGCATACATGCACCCCCCGAATTACTGGAAAACTCGAAAAGATCGCTTCCCACAGCCCCGTATAATCGAAGCCGGCTTGTCCAAGGGCCGGTTCATCCAGGAAGAGAATGATCTCCTCAGCGCAGAGACCGTTGAGAATTTGCTCGATGTGAGTGTATATCCGCAAGAGAGCATCCTCTTCCTCATAGCCGGCAAAGATCAGAGTTGCCGGACCGATCGCCTGTACTTTTACAGTAGAGAAACGGTTACGATGAAACTCTTTCCGGCAGCTCAGTTCTCCGGGTTGTTCGATATAGGAGAGCATCTCATCTCCCAGGGCGGGAAGCTCCGGAAGGAAGGGAATGGCATGAGCAATGCTGTAGGCAACTGCCTCTTCCACTGAAGTGAAGGGCAGGGAGCCGATCTGGGTGGTCATCTTCTTTGCTTGTTCATAGTGATACATAACGCATAAGTATACAAAAAGAAGTGACCGAGAGTACGCGAAAGATATAGCGAGAACCTTGCTTTTAAAGGAATAACAGGGACAATATTGTAACCCGTGCGGTTAGCCATTAGCGTTTAGCCGTTAGCATTGAAAAGAGGTGGGAATGAGAGATTTTAGAGAACTTAAAGTATGGGAGAAAGCCCATCGTCTTACACTACAGGTCTATAGAATCACAAAGAATTTTCCTTGAGGCAAAGAGGATGTTGAACAGTTTTATCCAAAAGCTAATCGCTAATGGCTAAAAGCTAACTGCACAAGTTAAAAAATTGCGTGGCAAACGGAAAGGGCACCACGAACGATATTTATAAACAAGATGGATTATAGAGGCGATACGTACAAGCGATCAACGTGCACCGGTAGATTAGAGACATGAAGAATATCCCTGGAGGTAATTGAGATGGAGACTCATCAGGCAGAAGGAGTGAAGCTCAGGCTTGTTAAGAAGGCCAAAGCAGATCAAGATCTGCTGGCGGTTATCCTCTTTGGAAGTCATGTCCGAGGGGAGGAGGGGCCGGCTTCCGATCTTGACATCTGTCTCGTGCTCCAGCCCGGCGATTGGGGTGACCTGGAGCTATCGCAAAAGAAACTGGAGTATCTGAAATCCTTTAACTTGGACGCGCAAGTCTATCAACAGCTACCACTCTACATCAGGAGGAGGGTCTTAAAAGAGGGGAAGGTTCTCTTCTGCCGGGATGTAGAAAAGCTATATGAGCTAGCCTTTCGCACCGTCCAGGAGTTTGAGGATTTCAAGCATATCTACCATGGTTACCTGGAGGAGGTAGCCCGTGGCTGAGCTGGATCGGGATCGGGTCCTGGCTAAGATAGACGATCTCGATGTCTATCTTAATGAACTGAAGGGAATTGCTCCCCAAAGCTTTGAGGAATATCAAGAGGTGGAGAAGAAACGCGCTTGTGAAAGGCTGCTTCAGGTCTCCATCGAAACGGTGATAGATATCTGCAGCTTATTCGTTTCTGGGTTACGCCTCGGGCTGCCCGCCGAGGAGGAGGATCTGTTCAAGAAGCTGGTCGATATCCATATCATATCTGAGGAGATGGGAGAGAAACTGCGTGAGATGAGAGGATTTAGGAACATCCTGGTCCATGAGTATGCTCATGTGGATGATAGACTCGTCTATGAGGCGGTGAAGGCCAAGCTGGGAGATTTTAACTCTTTCAAAAGGGAAGCGCTGAAATTCCTAAGGAATAAAGCAGGTGGCGAAGGGAAATAAAACCCCGAGGGATTTAAGTTTTTCACTACGGGAGGCTGATTTAACATGATTGCGATCTTTGATTTTGGCAGTCAATATTCCCATCTCATTGCCCGAAGAATACATGAGCACGGTACTGTGGCACGGTTTTATCCCTACGACACCACAGAAGATAAATTATTGGCTGATGGGATCAAAGGTATTATCTTTTCCGGCGGCCCTGATTCTATCTATAACCAAGAAGCACCGCGGCCGGCAAAAGAAATATTCGCCCTTGGTCTGCCAATTCTCGGAATATGTTACGGCCAACAACTTCTTGCCGACTACCTTGGAGGTAAAGTTGAGTGCGGCGATCGTCATGAATACGGAGCAATAACAGTGAAGATAGATGATAAAGATCCTTTATTAGCCGGTCTTGACCTTACGGAAGAGGTGTGGATGAGCCATAGCGATAGAGTCTCTCTCCCTTCAGAATGTCGAATTATCGCTTCCTCGGAAAATTCCCCCTGCGCTGCCTTCCATGTCGATCATCTATATGGAATTCAGTGGCATCCAGAGGTCAGTCATACGACGAGCGGAGATAAGCTGCTGAATAATTTTCTCACTTTATGCGGCTGTGAGCAGGATCTCAATACAGCATCCATGGTCGACTCGCTGGTTAAGCTGATCAGAGAAGAAGTAGGAGAAGAGCGCGTAATCATTGGTTTGAGCGGCGGCATCGATAGCAGTGTCGCCACAGCACTCTGCGCTAAGGCGATTGGTGAGCAGCTGAGCGCAGTTTATGTCGATACCGGTCTTATGCGCGCCGGCGAGAGTGATGCTGTAGAAGCAATAGCGCGCAAGTTTGGCCCGCGGTTCATCCGGATCGATGCTCAGGAAAGATTTCTTTCTCGACTTAAGGGGATCGTCGATCCAGAACAGAAGAGACATGTAATTGGCGAAGAATTTATCCGTGTCTTTGAAGGGGTAGCTCGCGCTGAGCAGGCAACTTTCCTGGCTCAAGGAACAATCTTTCCCGACGTAATTGAAAGTGGGGGGCAAAATCAGCAGGCCGCGCTGATCAAATCGCATCACAACGTCGGCGCTCTCCCGGAGAAGATGGAGTTTACCGGAATCATTGAACCATTGAAATATATGTATAAAGACGAAGTACGAAATTTGGCGCAACAGCTCGGCCTCTCTCGTAATTTGATCGATCGACAACCGTTTCCCGGTCCAGGATTGGCTATCCGCGTTATCGGGGAGGTGACAAAAGAGCGACTCCTTCTTCTTCGTCAGGCCGACAGTATACTTCAAGCTGAAATTGCGAAGACAGAACTTGCCGATCAGCTTTGGCAAAGTTTTGCCGTGTTGCTAACGAATAAATCGACCGCAGTCAAAGGAGATCAACGCGGATATGCGTATATCCTTGCCATTCGTATGGTCGATAGCAAAGAGGCGATGACCGCTCGCTTCTCCCGTCCTGACTGGGATGTTCTCGCACGTCTTTCTACCAAAATAGTAAATGAGCTTCCTGCGATATCCCGTGTTGTGTACGATATCACCAATAAACCGCCGGCAACGATTGAGTGGGAGTAGCATTAACTCAGATTATGTATTAACCGCAGAGATCGCAAAGATCGC
>DOHL01000077.1:3012-9382 GCA_003535305.1 Candidatus Acetothermia bacterium | reverse complement strand
TTCCTTTATCCTCGTGCCTCGATCCTCCTAATTACGACAATTTGACTGTCCGCGGAATTACCGGTACAATCCATTGTAATAGATTGAGATGAGGTGATTTAAATCGCACGTGTATTATTGATTACTGAAATAGATCGTTTGGGTGTTCCTGGCGATGTGGTCGAGGTGGCTGATGGTTATGCACGCAACTATCTCCTCCCGCAGCGACGTGCTGTTATGCCTACTGAGCATAATATTGCTCGTTATGCAAAATTAAAAAAAGAATATGCGTTAAAGGCGACGGAACGCAAAGAACAAGCTTTGAGAATAAAAGAAGAGATCGACGATCGATTGCTTCTCTTTACGCGTAAGGCCGATGATGAAGGACATCTCTATGGGTCGGTCCGTGCAGAGGATATCGCAGCGCTCATCGAAGAGGAGCTGGAAGTAACAGTAGAGAGAACGCGGATCAACCTTGAGCGACCGATCGAGACTACCGGATCTTACGCAATAAAGATCAGGCTGTATGAAGATATTACAGCAACGGTGAAGGTGCAGGTGGATGCCGAAACTTAACCGTCTCTCCTGCGCAGGGAGAATCCCTTGTTGTGAAGCAAGACCGGAGGTTAAAGGTAAAAGACCGCCAAGAGAATAAACAAGATAAGAGTAAGATGGAAAAACAGAGATCATGCTCGATGCCCTCTAAGCTCTTATGGCCTTAGCGGCTTCGTGACTAAATAATCCGGGGAATAAACATGATGAGAAATATAGTGTTAATTGCTGTCGCCTTCACGGCACTGCCCGTGCTGTTCTGTAATGCAGATCCTATCCCTCTCTACCTGGATCTGGAGCTGCTTCAACTCGACAACCCTCCTTTTCGTCTTGAAGGCCAGGTGATGGTGCCGTTGGAAGAATTCAGCCGTTACCTCGGCGCGACGGTCGATTATGGTAGAATAATGGGGCAGAAACTTATCCGTTGGGCTCAGGGAATTGCTCTTTTACCAGGTGACTATCTCTACGCCAAGGATGGAATTTATTATATTGCTCTTGCAGATATTATCACTCTTATCGGTGCTTCGCTGCACCAAATCGATAATGCATACCACGTGCGTGTGGAACCGGTATTTCTCAAAACGATCGCGGTCGATATAACAGGGATCACGCTTAGATTCGATTCATTCCTTCCTGTTGCCCCGAAGGGAATAGAAGAGGATCTGCTTGTTCTACGCTTTTACAATTGCCGAATCACACCTGAGATAGAGAGGCGGATCGACTTGGATGAGGGGAAGATCCGCTATGTAACGATCCATGCTCTGTCGCAGCGGGTCGTGGAAGTTCAAATTCAATTACGCGTTCCTGCTCACATGCGGAGCAAAGCGTTCCTCGCAGAAGGTTTTTTCTCTGTGCAGTTACTCTTTGACCAAGACCAATTAGCAAAAACAGAGATCAGGGAACGAATCGGCCCGCATATTCAGCATCATGAGATCATGCGGGATTTCGGTTGGGGGAATGTAAGGGTTAATTACCTCTATATCGCTGACTGGCGCAACCATTTTCGTCTTGTTCCAGTCGTTTCTGATAACGGAATCGGCGAGTTATCATCTCTTACTGAGATGGCACGTCGTTATGGCGCTGTTGCAGCGATCAATGCAAATTTTTTCGATACTGCGACCGGAGTTCCAGTAGGATTATTGATAAAAGAAGGGACGGTGTTGAGCATCAATCATAGCCGGCGGGCGGCATTGGGAATTGACTTCTTCGGGAGGCTTACCTTCTTTCGTCCCAAAGTCGCTTTATTCCTCCGCCACAGAGATGAGAAGATCTCTATTACCGCTGTCAATCGGCCCATGCGCGACAATGAAATAGTTGTCTATACCCCTGGCTATGCCGGTCCGATTTCCCGTCCCTTGGACGGACTTTACCGGATAATCACTCTACGCCATGGGCGAGTCGCCTCCATCCGCGACAGCCAATTTATCACTGCTGAGCAAGAGGCCTATTTGATTGTTGCTGCCGGCGATAGCAAAAGATATCTAAGAGATCTACAAGTTGGCGATATGGCACGAATCGGATTCGCCCTCGATCCTGCTGATCCATTTATCACCGATGCTGTCAGTGCCGGCCCGCTGTTGATCAGCGATGGGGTCGTTGCGCTCGACTTGGAGTTGGAGGCGTTCTCTCCTGGTTCACCGCTTGTAATTCGACGCACTGACCGCAGCCTTATCGCTGTTGACTGGTTGGGGGGGTTGATCTTCCTTACCGTAAACTATGCGAATTTTGCTGATTTAATCACTATTTTAAATGCTCTTCCTGTGCGAGTGCAGCATGCAATGGCCTTTGACGGCGGGCATTCCAGTTCAATGGTTTTGCTCGACAGTGCAATTTATCGTGAATTTTCCCGCGGCGGGCGGGTCGCTGTGGGGCTCATCCTTGTTCCGCTCAATCGATAAATCGATCTGTTCGCTTATTGATTACTGTGCTGCTTGCTGCCAGCTTCTTGCTGTAACCTTCAAAGATTTAACCCAGATTATGCATTAACCGCAGAGGAAGATATTAAAATAAAAGGTCACTACTCAGGTTATTAGGCCTGCCCCCGGCCGCAGGCCCAGGGGTTCACGGCTCAAGGTTTATAGTTGAGGTATAGGGATTTCAAAGTGCAGAACGCAAAGGGTAGAGTCTTCAGCCTTCAGTCTTCACGAAGTGTTGTTTATGTTCATCGTTTTCTAACCGTGAACCGTGAACCCCGGAACTTTGAACCTCTGCCTGCGGCAGGCAGGTCTGTGGTTTTATTAACGCATATTTTGGATTCGATAAACCCAGCAAAGGCCTCTGATGTTAAACCGATTTGTCGTTCGGCAAAACTTCGTATCTAATGAAACGTCTTTGGCAAAATATCTCGCTCATCGTTCTGGCTACCTCTATTTCACGTATCTTCGGCCTGTTACGCGATGTAATCATCGCCAATCGATTTGGAGCAGGGGTTCTGTACGACGCTTTTCTGATCGCCTATTTTTTCCCTCATTTTCTCCGGCGACTGCTGGCTGAAGGAGCGCTTTCCGCCGCATTTATTCCGGTCTTTGCTGAACTGCTTGTGATAATGGGGAAAGAAGAAGCCGGTAAATTCGCCAATAATGTGTTGACGATTCTGCTCCTTCTCTTCCCGTTTCTTATCGCCGGGGGGATACTCTTTGCCCCTCAGTATGTGCCGCTGCTGGCCAGTGGGTTTGCCAGACAAGAGCTTGGTCTTGCAATCAGTCTCTCTCGCTTTATCTTTCCCTATATCGGGCTGATGGGAATAGCAGCAATTCTGACGGGGATTTTACATGGGTATCAGCGGTTTTTTTTCCCTGCATTGGCCCCGGTTCTGTTCAACTTAGGAGTGATCAGCGGCGCTGTTTGGATCGCTCCGCGTCTGGCGTCACCGATTCATGGACTGGCGCTGGGAGTGATCATCGGAGGCATCGGACAGCTTGTAATCCAGATTCCTGCTTTATATCGACTCGGATTTCGCTTTCGGCCGATGATACTGCCGTTCCATCCCGGGATCAAGAAGGTAAGAAGATTGATGATGCCTGCTGTTATCGGCCTGGCAGTCATGCAGATCAATATCTTGGTAGATAACCGCCTCGCATCCTATTTAGCGCCGGGCGCAATCTCTTCGCTGCAGTTTGCGATGCGTCTGTTTCAACTGCCGCTGGGTCTCTTTGCAGTGAGTATCTCGACTGCTATTTTCCCTCACCTGTCCACTTTCTTGGCGCGTAAAGAATACGATAAATTTACCGCGATCCTTACCACTGGAATCGGGTTGACGGTCTTTGTCCTTCTGCCCGCTATGGCCGGTCTGTACGCTCTCGGCGGAAATATCATCCGCCTCCTGTTTGAGCACGGCAGATTCACTCCTACTGATACAGTGCGTACCGTCAATGTGCTTTATTTCTATCTGATCGGCCTGGCAAGCTATGGGCTCGTCTTCCTGTTTACACGGGCATTTTATGCGCTCGGCAAACCACGTATTCCGCTCATCGCATCAAGCATAGCTGTTATTGTTAATATCGTGTTCAATTACCTGCTTATCGGGGCGATGCAAGCGAGCGGACTGGCTTTGGCAACAGCGCTCTCCGGTCTCGTCAATATGGGAATATTGGCCTTCTTCTTATTACAGCCAAAGAGCGATAAAACAGAGATAAAAATCGACCATCACTTGCGTCGAAATATCATTCATACAATAATTGGGTCGGCGTTAACCTTCTTGCTCACCCATGTCGCGGCGCAATTGATAGCTATTTACACCACGTCCGAAATTGTGCTCGTCTTCGGTCCGCTGCTTATCGGATTGAGTAGTTATCTCCTCTACGCGTGGCGCAGCGGAATCTATCGTGAATTTTTTCCGGGCATGAAATTAGGGCAGTAGTGGTAATTGCAGCGCCCTTTCCGCAGCACACTTTTCACAAAGAGCCGACCGTTGCGCTTGCATTTTGCTGACTATCAATGAGAATATATTGCTTGACATTATTCTCTAAAAGAGTTATGATAAGGTTATGAATTACAACGAATTGGTAATTTTAGGACTGCTGATGGAAGGGCCGCGGCACGGCTATGATCTAAAGCAACTGATTAAAAAACGAGCTATGGGTGAATATATCAACCTTGCAACGAGCTCGATGTATAAGACGCTCAATCGACTGGAAACCGCAGGTGATATCAAGGCCCGTTCTGAGAAGACCGGTTCTCGGCCGGAGAGACAAGTTTACCACGTCACTCCTCAAGGCGAGGAGAGACTGAAAGAACTCATCCAGAAGGCGCTCCACACGGCCGAACCGTATTACGATCCGCTCAATGCCGCTCTTACCTTTGCCCAATACATCCCCCGCGATGCAGTGATCACAGCCCTGCAAAAGCGAAAACAGACCAGCGAGCAAGCCGTTTATTATATGCAAGGAATATTAGAGCACCTTCAAGCTGCCACAAAACAGGAGTATGGCGTCGACCCATTCTATGCCCAGGCAATCCTCAAATATGGGATCAAGATGATGGATGCGGCTGAAGAATGGCTTGCCGAGACAATAAGAGATCTGGAAAGGAAGGATAGTTAAAGTGTAAACTATCACTGTTATAAAGAGAGGGTTGGGTGCTCAAAGTGATTGACCCTCGGATCAGGAGCTGCAAAATTCCGCACCATCCGCTATAGCGCAGGAGTAAAAAATCTTATGGTGAAAGAGAACGGGCTACTACTACGAGTCGATAGACTGAAGAAATACTATAGAGAAGTACGGGCGGTCGATGATATTTCATTCGCCGTCCCTAAAGGGGTGATCTTCACCATCTTGGGTCCGAACGGCGCCGGCAAGACGACCACGCTGGAGATCCTCGAAGGGATCAGAGATCCTGATTCCGGTGAGATAGAGATCTTCGGGATGCAGCTCAAGCGGATAACGCGCACCGTCAAAGAGAGGATTGGGGTGCTGCTTCAAGAATCCAACTTTGAACGTTATCTCAAAGTGAAAGAGGTGCTCGCCCTCTTCGCCTCGTTCTTCCAAAATCCCCGCCCAACGCAAGCGGTGCTGGCGCAAGTATCGCTGGAAGAGAAGGCAGAGGCGTATGTTAAAAATCTGTCAGGGGGCCAACGACAGCGATTAGCAATCGGTGTCACATTGATCAATGATCCGGAGTTGATCTTCTTCGATGAGCCGACGACCGGTCTCGATCCGCAGGCAAGACGGAATATCTGGGAGATAATCTCTTCGCTCAAGGAGAGCGGCAAAACGATCATTCTCACCACCCATTATATGGAAGAGGCAGAGAAGCTCTCCGACCACATCTGCATTATGGACCATGGCAAGATTATCGCTGCCGGAACTCCACGCCGGCTTACCGCTGAGTTGCAACAGGAGACGATCATTGAGTTCCACCTCAATGACGCCGATGAACTGGAGTTGCAATCGATCAACAATTTCAGCAGTGGATTCGCAGTCGAAGAAGAGATTGTCATTGTAAAGAGTACGAGTCTGGTGCAAACGATGGACAAGCTGCTGCGCTGGTCACAGGAGAAAGAGATCCCGCTGAAGAATATGGTCGTTCGGCAGCCGAATCTGGAAGACGTCTTCTTATCCCTCACAGGGAGAAAGCTGCGCGAATAAGACGGAAGTTAATGGGTCCATAGTCCATAGTCCGTGGTCAAGAGTCCAAAGAGGGTTCGTGGCTCGTGGCCAGTGACTTGTGGTTCAGAACAGAGTCCAGAGTCGGAAAGTTCATTGGGTTCGTAGAGTTCATTGCCCCATGAAGCAGGCATGTCCCCCCTACCTGCGCAGGGACAGGCCTGCGAAGGCAGGGAACTGCACGGGACAGGGGTTCAGCCCAGAGCCGGAAAGTCATTGTAGGGGCGATTCGAAGG
>DOHL01000077.1:0-2670 GCA_003535305.1 Candidatus Acetothermia bacterium | reverse complement strand
ATTGCAATACGCCCCTACGGGAACCGCCGCCCGCGCCGCCATTCCAAGGCTCTGTGTCGCCTACGGCTGTTCGCCCGATAACTAAACAGGAGGGATAAAAATGAAAAATAAATGCCGGATGATCTTCGCGCTTGGCAAAGCGCAGTTAACGGCCAACTTACGCGAGAAGGACTCTCTGTTCTGGTTTCTCGCCTTTCCGGTCTTTCTCCTTGCCATTCTTACGCTCATCTTCGGTGGAATCGGCCGCGAAGGGGAGATCAATTTCCCTATCACTTTGGTGAACGAGGAAAACGCAGATACCGGCGCGATAGGGCCTGATTTCGCTGCGATCATAACCGAGATCTTCGTTGATCTGACAATAGCCCCGGAAGAAGGGAAAGAGCCGCTCTTCACCCTCTACCGACCAGCAGTAGACGAGGAGCCGGCAGAGTTTTTAAGGCAAGAGAAAGAAGCGCTCAGATACGGCCGCCGCAAGGCGATAATCGTCATTCCAGCAGGGTTTAACGCTGAGATCCTCAACCGGATAATAAACGGGGAAGCAGCGCCTGTTAAGCGGATGATCAGACTCTACTACCAGCACGGTGATATCGGCTCTGAGATAGCAACATCGATCATCGGCGAGATCTTCACCGGTATCGATCGTAAGATCCTCGCCCAAGCCGATCGACTGGACCCGCAAGCGATGATCCCGATGGAGACTGCAATGGTCGGAACAACTGCTGCTGATACGCCGATGCGTTACATCGATTTTCTCCTTCCCGGCATTATCTTGATGAGCTTCCTGACCGTCGGCCTGTTCAACGTGCCGTTAGCAATTCTCTTTTCGCGTGATATGAAGGTCTTGCGACGCTATTGGGTGACTCCCTTGAGTACCGCTGGATATCTGAGCGGTTTTACCCTCAGTCAACTTATGCTGTGCGCTATTCAGTTTGTGCTCCTTCTCCTGGTAGGAAGGTTCGTCTTTGGAGCGGCGGTCGACTTTATCCGCGCTGAGTCGCTTCTTTTCTTACTGCTTGCATTCATCACCTTTATTGCATTCGGGTTCTTCATCGCTGCAATCGCCAAGCGTCCCAATTCCGGGATGGCGATCGCAAACATGCTCAATATGCCGATGATGTTCCTCGGCGGGCTCTTCTTCCCGGTCGACGGCCTGCCACTGGTGCTCCGCGTACTCGTCTATATGAATCCGGTTACTTATTTAGCAGAAGGATTGCGTGTAAGTATGGGGGTTGCCCCACCCCGCTTTCCATTCTATTTGACGATTCTCATACCGCTTTTATGGATCGTCTTTTCGCTCATCTGGGCCGGTAAACGTCTACACTGGGATGTGGGAAAATGAGATCATTCATCGTGCTTCTGAAGAGCGAATTTGTGGTCTTTCTGCGTGACAAGACAAGCCTGGGTCTTACCTTCCTTCTTCCACTCGTCTTTATCCTTCTCTTCGGCTTCATCATGGGCGGTGATGGAGAACGTCCCCGCCTCGGCCTGTTTCTGCCATTGGATGTCGACAGAGAGACGATAGAAGCAGTGCTGGATGAGGGAGGAGCAGTCACTTCCGTCTCGTTTGACAGTCGCGCAGCCATTGAAGCAGCGCTCGCGGAGGGAGAGGTCGACTTCGCCCTCCTCTGGGATGGAACATACCTTCTCTTTCTCTATGATCCGCTGCGCTTACAAGCGAATCACGGCCTAAAGCAGATTGCGCGTGGAATCTGGTCGCGATTCAACCTCGCGCACCAAGGGGTCTCACCGCTCCTTACAGTAGAACGAACAGCACTTGGCCGGGCGCGGGCTGCTGATTGGTTCACCCTTATGGTGCCGGGAATCATTGCCTTTACGATCCTCTCGGTCGGATTGTTCACCGTCGCCGGCCATATCTCGGCGATGAAAGAACGCAAGATCTTGACCCGGATGGTCGTCACCCCGATGAGACCGCTCTACTTCCTCGGCGCGATCATCACCGTACAATTGGCGGTTGTATATATCTCCACCCTGATCACGCTTTTCATTGCCATCCTCATCTTCGACCTGCATTTCCAGGTGGATTGGCTGCGTTATACGATCTTTGTGGCGGCAGGGACGCTGGGAACGATGGGCTTGGGCACGGCGATTGCCGTTATCGCGCGAAAACCGGCGGCAGCGACCAATATTGCCAGTGCAGCAGCGACGTTGATGATGTTCCTTGCCGGGATCTACTTTCCGATCGAGTTGATGCCGGCAGCCTTGCGCGCGGTGAGCCGGGCAATACCGCTCACCTATATCGTAGAAGGGATGCGTTATGTGACCGGCGTAATCTACATGTCTGAAATGCGCTTTTGGGCAATAACGCTCGCTCTGGTAGCTCTGACAATCGTCCTGCTTCCGATCCTTGCCCGCTATGTCGTCACTGCCGACGCTAAGTAGCGGCGATTGCGATAATCACAATGGTAACAAGCACTTTGCCTTCTTCTGTTAAGTTAAATCCGGTAAAAGAGCTTAAGTTTGTTAGGTGTTAGATAACGATACGTTGTAGTGTCATGTCAACCTTAATTTATCGGGCTGCTTGAATCGTCATTCCTGCCCCTGCCTACGCAGGGGCAGGCTTAGCAGGAATCCATAGCCTGGTTAGATAGATTCTGGATCAAACCCAGAATGACATCTTACGCTTGACATAACACTAGTTCTGGTTAAGTT
>DOHL01000117.1:795-8590 GCA_003535305.1 Candidatus Acetothermia bacterium | reverse complement strand
GCCTCGCTCACAGGGGCCGTGCCCCTACGGCTACTTTCTATTTTCCGTTCTCTATTCTCTGTTCTCTGATCGTGTATATCAGTGTCAATCCGTGGTTCTAGGCCTACCCTACCATACACAATAATTGTGCATGGCAGGGCCTTCCACGTTTCAGCCAGTATGGGTTTACTGAATGCTTACATGGTATCACTGCTCGACATCACTACATCGATAAGCTGTAATTGAATGTCGCTGCGCCAGCTATCAAACTCCAATGAGCACACAACTCCCGCACCAGTAGTCTTTTCCAGCAGATCGATATGGGCGCCAAGGTGAAAAGCGATGAACGGCAGCGAGATATCTTCTTGAATTATCTTACCTTTCAGATGGTGGCCGCCGTTACCTACGAGGTGGAGTTCGTCAAAGAGAACGCACGGCAACAGGAATATAGGGGCGGGATTACCCTTGCCAAAGGGAGAGAGAGAAGCAAAATCGTTGTAAGTGCGGAGATTGACTGCATGCGCATCTATTACTGCGTCAATCTCGAGTATCTTCGCAGAGGCCGGTCCTTTGTAATCTTGGATGTAAGAGTGCACGCAGGTAACAAACTTTGCTAATTGCTCGTTGGCGAGAGAGAGACCAGCTGCCATCTCATGTCCGCCATAGCGGATAAAACCCTCTGAGCAGCTTTGCAGGCAGGCTGTTATATTGAATCCTTTGACGCTGCGGCAGGAGCCGCGGCTGATGCGGTCACCATAAGAGAAAACTATCGCTGGAACGCCATACTCTTCTGATAGGCGTGATGCTACCAGCCCGATGATCCCTTCATTCCAGTATTTACCTCCCACAATGACAATACCGTCTTGCTTGGGGTTAATATTCTCTTTGGCGAGGATCTCTTTTGCCTGGTGTGTGATATCTTGCTGGCTGACTGTACGGTCGTGATTATAATCGATAAGGACTTCGGCCAAATATCGAGCCCGATCCTGCTGGGTTGTCGTCAACAGGAGAAAAGCAACCTTTGGATCTCCCACCCGATTAGCGGCATTGATCTTCGGTGCGATCTGATATCCGATGTCATCTGCTTGTAGTTGCTCAGGCTTAAGCGCCAATTTTTTCATCAGCGCACGTATTCCACATGATGAACCTTGTTCTTGTTTAAGAAGAGCGAGCCCTTCGCGGACGATCGCCCTGTTCTCTACTTCACTCTCCGTGGCTAACGGAACAAGGTCAGCGATAGTTCCGATACAGGCTAAGTCCAATAAGTGGTAAGGCGTAGGTCTTCCCAGACGTTCATATAACCCACATACCAGTTTATACGCAACGCCCACCCCGGCAAGCGAGCAATTGGGATAAGTCTCTTCCGGCAGGTGTGGGTCGACGATCGCAATTGCCGGTGGAAGCTCATCGAGTGGAAGATGGTGATCAGTAATTATCGTATCTATTCCTGCCTCACGAAGATATGAGATCTCCTCGCAGTTTAAAATACCACAATCTACTGTGACGATAAGATCAAATTCTTCTTCTATTGCCCGGTAGACAAAGGCGCGAGAAAGGCCGTGCCCAGATGCGCGATCTCCCACTTCAACCGTGATCGCCCCGGCCGGAAGTAAGGGAAGGAGACCGAAGTAAAGGAGAGCAGCTCCAGTCAATCCGTCGGCATCGAAGTCGCCATGAATAAATATTTTCTCTTGACGATCTATCGCTTCAATCAACCGTGTTACTGCTGTTTCCATCTGGGAGAATAGAAACGGCGTATGGAATGCACGACGATCAGGATTTATAATTTCACGCCATCGGCGCCCGCCCCGTTGCGCAAGGAGAATAGCCAATAGAGGTGAACAAGCAAGCTCTTCGCTTATTTCATCGATCAGATTACTATCAGGGTGAGTTATCAAAGACCACTCTCTTTCGGCAAAGAGAATGGATTTCATCTATCTTCTCTTGCTGTCGGTCCGCATGGTCCATGCGTAAATTACTGGATTGGCAACATACATTGAGGAATAGGTACCGACAACAACTCCGATCATCAACGCGACGGAAAAACTCCGCAATACCGGACCACCAAATAGAAAGAGGATAACCACCGGAATAAGAGTGGTAATAGAGGTATTGATAGTACGAGACAGAGATTGATTAATGCTGCGGTTAAGCACATCAAAGATAGAGGTGCGTTTCAGTGTTGCGAGATTCTCTCGCACGCGATCGAAGATAACGATCGTATCATTGAGCGAATAGCCGACTATCGTGAGAAAGGCAGCGATCGTCGCTAAATTGACTTCAAGCTGAAAGAGAGCAAACACCCCCAATGCGATCATAACGTCATGAACTACGGCAGTTACAGCACCGACAGCGTACCGTAGACGGAATCGCCATGAAACATAAAGTAAAATTATAACAAGAGCGAGTAATATTGCGCCCCATCCGCGATGCACCAATTCACGGCTTATTCGGTGTCCGACAGAACGCCGGGAGATATCCTCTTCTATTACGGGAAAGGTATCTGCCAGCATTGTCTCTACTGCGGTGATAATAGGGCGATGCAGCTCAATATCGAGAGGCGTAGTGATAATGACTTCATAAGTTCCTCTAACTTCAGTTCCTCTAACTTCCTGAATCACACTGCCGGCGAGATCGATGTCATCAGCAGGGATAGCGCCTAACGCAACGCGCAAATCAGTTATCTCTATTGCATCGTGGAAAAGCACGCGGAATTCGGTTCCGCCGGTAAAATCAATGCCGAAATTCAATCCATTTACGATGAGCAATAAGATACTTACTGTAATAGCGACAATGGAAATAGTTATCCCGGTCTTTCTCGTACCCAGAAAATTCAACTCAGTCATCGTCTCTTTTCCCTTGCATATTGTGAACTTTCTTCGCCATGCGCGATTTGATTCGACTGGCCTTGTTCTTATGGAACGGTCCATGAGAGGCCGCCTTATCAGCCATCTTTGCGAGCTGAGGAAGAAGTTGCTGTGCTGCCTCTTTATTCCCAGTGGCAACATGGTTTCTCAATTCATTTGTTACCTGTTTGAGAGCTTTCTTTCTCATCAAATTATGTTTTTTTCGCGGAATGTTCTGTCGCGCCCGTTTAGCAGCAGATTTTATATTAGCCATTGTTATCACCTCATATACTGCTTTTGATCCTGAATATAGAACCGATCATCACAGATAAAAACGGAAATCAGAGCCTTATTTTTTATTAATTAACAAATAATTATACCGATATCAGGGATAAAATCAACTTGACAAAACGTCTTTATCGAGGTAAGCTAAAAGACAATTTTCTGTTTTAAAACTTATTAAAAGGGGGACAAATTTTGACATTAGAAAAGATTGTAAAACGCGATGGCCGCATAGTTGCGTTCGATGAGAGCAAGATCACCACCGCGATTTGGAAAGCGATGCGCCCGCTGGGAGAACCCGATTCTGTTAAAGCTAAGCAGCTTGCTGATCAAGTCGTAGCGATATTAACGCGTAGACTTACCCATGAACTTCCAACAGTTGAGGGCGTACAAGATATAGTTGAGGAAGTTCTCCTCGATGCACAACATCATCAACTGGCAAAGGCTTATATCCTATACCGCAAGCAACGCACCGATGCGCGTGAAGTAAAAGACCTGCTGGGAAATCTCTCTGCGGTGGAAAATTATATCAATGATGTTGATTGGCGGGTGCGTGAGAACAGTAATATGACCTATTCTCTGCAGGGGCTGAACGTTAATATTACTGATAAGGTCATATCTAAATATTGGCTCAATACAATCTACTCGCGCGAGATCAAAGTCGCCCACGAACGCGGTGATTTTCATATCCATGATTTGGGAACGTTAGGCGCCTATTGTGTAGGATGGGATCTGCAAGATCTTCTTGTCCAGGGATTCCGTGGTGTACGGGGAAAGATTGAGGCCCGACCGGCAAAGCATTTCCGCGTTGCACTGATGCAGACGGCCAATTTCTTGTATACGCTCCAAGGTGAAACAGCAGGAGCACAAGCATTCAGCAATGTAGATACCTATCTTGCTCCCTTTATCCGCGCTGACAATCTCTCCTATCACGAAGTAAAACAGCACCTGCAAGAATTTATATATAACTTGAACGTACCGACACGCGTTGGTTTTCAGACCCCGTTTACCAACATCACTCTCGATCTGGAAGTACCAAAATATATGGCAGCGACACCGGTCATCATCGGCGGTAAAGTCCAGAAAGAGGTATACGGTGAATTCCAACGCGAAATGGATATGTTCAATCGCGCATTCGCTGAGGTAATGATCGAAGGAGATGTCTGCAGCCGGCCATTCACTTTTCCGATTCCAACATATAATGTCACCGAAGAATTTGATTGGAATAACGAAAACTTAGATGCGGTTTGGGAGATGACGTCACGCTATGGAATCCCCTATTTTGCCAATTTTATCGGTAGCGATATGCAGCCCGAAGACACACGCAGTATGTGCTGTCGGTTGCGAATAGATAACCGCGAGCTGAGAAGACGCGGCGGCGGACTGTTCGGCGCAAATCCACTTACCGGTTCGGTCGGTGTTGTAACAATCAATATGCCCCGCTTAGGGTTCTTGGCCGCCGGCACAGCGGACTTTCTCGATCGCCTCAGCGAACTGATGCTGTTGGCAAAAGAATCACTTCTTACCAAACGTAAAGTATTGGAGCAACTGACAGAAAAAGGGCTCTACCCTTATTCCAAATTTTATCTGCAAAAGATCAAAGATTTTTCAGGTGAATATTGGAAGAACCACTTCTCCACCATCGGGCTTATCGGGATGAACGACGCCCTCCTCAATCTTTTCGGTGAAAATATCACTGTGGCACACAGTCATGAGTTTGCCGTCGAAGTCCTTAACTTTATGCGATCTAAATTGGCAGTATTCCAAGAGGAGAGTGGAGAGATTTTTAATCTGGAAGCAACTCCAGCTGAAGGAGCAAGTTACCGGCTCGCTAAGAACGATTTAGCCCGCTTCCCCGACATCCGTATCGGTAATTTAGAACAGAACAGAGAGGGTGCGCCCTATTACACCAACTCGACGCATCTGCCGGTTGCATTCACCCCGGACATCTTCGAAGCATTACACCTTCAAGATCAACTCCAATCACTCTATACCGGAGGAACTGTTTTCCATGGGTTCCTCGGCGAGTCGCTGCCCTCGATAAAAGCAACGAAAAATCTTGTGCGTAAGATCGCGGAGAACTTCCATCTGCCCTACTTTACAATCACCCCTACATTCAGCATCTGTGCTGAACATGGATACTTTGCGGGAGAGAATGCCAAATGTCCGGTATGTGCCGCCGCATGTGAAATCTATTCACGCGTCGTCGGTTATCTTCGTCCGGTAGAGCAGTGGAACAATGGTAAACGAGCGGAATTTGCCGATCGGAAGGTCTTCTTTGCTGTAAACCAACAAGAACGATTACCATCCAAAGATCAACTATCGGCTGTGCTGTCTAAGAGTTAAGGCAAAATACAAACTTTGCCTTAAACTCACTTAATGTGAGGATGAAAATAGCGCATCTACTACCGATCTCGTTGATCGATTACCCTGATAAACTATCGGCGGTTATCTTTACAGCGGGATGTAATTTCCGTTGTCCTTATTGCTACAACAGCGAACTTGTTTTGCCGGAGAAGATTAGTAAAACAAGTTCAGTCTCTGAAGATGAGGTTTTTTCTTTCTTAAAGCAACGCCGAGGTCTCCTTAACGGAGTCGTCCTCTCGGGGGGAGAACCGCTGATTCAGCTGGGCCTGCGTGACTTTATCGCCCAGGTAAAAGAGTTAGGGTTTCTCGTAAAACTTGATACCAACGGCACTTTTCCCAAGATGCTCGAGGAGTTAATACGCGACAATCTCCTTGACTATGTGGCAATGGATATCAAGCGATCAACAGACGGCTATGAAGCGGGCGCTGGAGTCGCAGTCGATCTTAAACGAATCACTACATCGATCCACTTGATCATCAACAGCGCGCCAGACTATGAATTTCGCACTACGGTCGTTCCAGATATTGATGAACAAGAGATAATAAAGATCACCGCAATGATCACAGGCGCTAAACGTTACATCCTGCAACCATTTATAGTCCCTGCGCAGAAAGAGCTCATCGGGCCGATAAAAGAACGCGTCCCGCACAGACCGGAGACACTGAATCTGTTATGGGAGAGAGTAAAAGATAAATTCGCCACAGGCGGCGTCCGCCATTCGGGTTCGCTATAATAGATTGAATATAACTCCTCCTCAAATAGAACTACAGAGGACAGAGAGAAGAAAGATTTTAAGTTATCGGAAATACTTCCCAGCAAAAGAGTGGTTGCAGTCACTGAAAAGATACTGCCCTGACAACGCAAGAAGCGGTAACCCGTGCAGATTTTTGCCATATTTTCCTGCCGCAAAACAGCGGAACATCCGTTGAATGCCGGCGACTGATCGCTTGCAAGGAAGGGGCTTTTACATTTTCAATCCTTATTACGCAATGTTTGGACCACTCTAAGGTTGGTTTTCAGCCTAATCAGCTCTGAAATAACGTTGCTATCAGGAGTTAAGCAGTTTTGCGATTGCCCTTGACAAGCTTAATTAAACCTGCTATACTTTTCTTTAATTGTTGGTCATTGAAAAGTGAATAGCGTGATGATGGGTGATTTAAAGATCACCCTATCAACAAATTTCAGCTAGAGCAAATTAAACGATTAAACTTAAGAGAGTTTGATCTCAGCTCAGGATGAACGCTAGTGACGCGCTTAATACATGCAAGTCGTGCGATCGAGCCGGCCCAATTTTCCTTCGGGAGATGCGGACTGGTAACGGAGCGGCGAACGGGTGAGTAATGCGCAGCTAACCTATCCTCTTGACAGAGATAACCATCTGAAAAGATGGCTAATACCTGATATTGTATGTACTCGGCAGAGTACATACCAAAGGCGGTTTTGCCGTCGCAAAGGGAGGGGGCTGCGTCCTATTAGCTAGTTGGTGAGGTAACGGCTCACCAAGGCAACGATGGGTAGCTGGTCTGAGAGGACGATCAGCCACATTGGGACTGAGACACGGCCCAGACTCCTACGGGAGGCAGCAGTAGGGAATCTTCCGCAATGGGCGCAAGCCTGACGGAGCGACGTCACGTGAAGGATGAAGGCCTTCGGGTTGTAAACTTCTTTTCTGGGGGAAGAATAAGGATGCGAGGAAATGCTCATCCGATGACGGTACCTCAGGAACAAGTCACGGCTAACTCTGTGCCAGCAGCCGCGGTAAGACAGAGGTGGCAAGCGTTATCCGGAATTACTGGGCGTAAAGGGCGTCTAGGCGGCGTGGTAAGTCATCTGTGAAATTCCTCGGCTTAACCGAGGGCGGTCAGGTGAAACTGCCATGCTAGGGTACAGAAGAGGAGGGTGGAATTCACAGAGTAGCGGTGGAATGCGTAGATACTGTGAGGTACCTCGATGGCGAAGGCAACCCTCTGGGCTGTAACCGACGCTGAAGCGCGAAAGCGTGGGGAGCAAAGGGGATTAGATACCCCCGTAGTCCACGCCCTAAACGATGTTCACTTGGTGCCGGCCGTTAGAATATAGGTCGGTGCCGGAGCTAACGCGTTAAGTGAACCGCCTGAGGAGTACGGTCGCAAGGCTAAAACTCAAGAGAATTGACGGGGACCCGCACAAGCGGTGGAGCACGTGGTTTAATTCGAAGATAAGCGAAGAACCTCACCTGGGTTTGACATGCTAGTAGTAGGAACCTGAAAGGGGGACGACTCGTGCCTTCGGGCATGAGAGCTAGCACAGGTGATGCATGGCTGTCGTCAGCTCGTGTCGT
>DOHL01000117.1:0-475 GCA_003535305.1 Candidatus Acetothermia bacterium | reverse complement strand
GGCTGTCGTCAGCTCGTGTCGTAGGACGTAGGGTTAAGTCCCATAACGAGCGCAACCCCTGTCGTCAGTTGCCAGCGGATAATGCCGGGGACTCTGACGAGACTGCTGGTGAATAGCCGGAGGAAGGAGGGGATGACGTCAAGTCATCATGTCCCTTATACCCAGGGCGACACACATGCTACAATGGCCAGTACAATGGGTCGCGAACCCGTAAGGGGAAGCCAATCTCAAAAAACTGGTCTCAGTTCGGATTGGGGTCTGCAACTCGACCCCATGAAGTCGGAATCGCTAGTAATCGCAGGTCAGCCACACTGCGGTGAATATGTACTCGGGTCTTGTACACACCGCCCGTCACACCAACCGAGTGGGGAGCACCTAAAGTCGTTTTTCGTAAGCGCCGAAGGTGTTTTTCGCAAGGGGGGTGAAGTCGTAACAAGGTAGCCGTACCGGAAGGTGCGGCTGGATCACCTCCTTT
>DOHL01000061.1 GCA_003535305.1 Candidatus Acetothermia bacterium | reverse complement strand
GCATGCCGTGCCCCTACGGCTTCTGACTTCTATTCTCTGACTTCTGCTTCTATTCTCTATTCTCTATTCTCTATTCTCTATTCTCTATTCTCTATTCTCTGACTTCTGACCGCTGACTGCTTTTTACTTCTTTCTTAACCCAAAACTTAAAACTTAACACCCAGAACCTTCTTTATCTGCGCTCATCGGCGTCCAAATGGAAATTTCTTTACTATTCAATCAACTCCTTCCTTCCCGAGATAAAAAAGAGTATTATTTCCGCAGGGTTTTCTGGATTTTCAGTCGACAATAAAAAGAGCAGAAATAAAAGGAGAATTGTCGTGGATAGCGATGTCAGTGCAAAGAGTAAATTACTTCTCCCGGATTTAGGGGATGTAAAACAGATAAAGATCATTGAATGGTTAAAAAAACCAGGAGAGTTAGTAGCCGCTGGCGAGGCAGTGGTCGAAGTAGAGACAGAGAAGGCGACTTTCGTCATCGAAGCGGAGAAAGAAGGACAGTTAACGCGCATCCTCGTTCATGCGGGAGCAACGGTAAAGAGTGGTGATGTGCTTGCGGAAATCATGCTTGCCGCTTTGTAAAGTAACGCATTTGGCGCTTGACCGAGCCGATTACAGTTCTACTTATGACTTACAACGCCGGCTTCATCACCGACGGGTAGCTGGAGAAATAGGAGATCTCGTCATCACGGTGGAGCATGATCCGGTCTTTACTATCGGCCGCTCAGGATCGCGCGATAGTATCTTAGCAACAGACGAGGAGCTCGTTCGCGCCGGGATATCCGTCCATCAAATCGAACGGGGAGGAGATGTCACCTACCACGGCCCAGGGCAACTCGTCGTCTATCCGCTCTTTGATCTGCGCCATTACGGTCGGGATATCAAGGAGTATATCAGGAATCTCGAAGAGACGATGGTTCGCTATCTCGCGAAGATAGGGATCGATGCCAATCGAAGGGACGGGCTGCCGGGAATATGGGTCGGCAAGCGGAAGATCGGATCGATCGGTGTTTCGATCCGCAACTGGGTGACGATGCATGGGTTGGCGCTCAATGTCTCAGTCGATAGGGAACATTGGCGGATGATCCACCCATGCGGGATGGATATTGAAGTGATATCGATCGCTGATCTTATATCCCCTTTGCCGGCATTGGCCGATGTAGAGCAGGGGATCCTCAACGAACTGGCAGTAATTTTCTCTTTGGAACTGATCAGTGAAGAAGAAGAAGTAAGGTCTCTGTTTTGACGGTAAAAGATAGTTTAACGCAGGGAAAGAGAGCGAAAGTGCGCGTGCCGGCAAGAGCAAACGCAGTACAAAAAATGCGTTGCGTCCTTAACGACTATAGGGTAAAAACAGTCTGTCAGGAAGCGGTCTGTCCTAATGTTGCCGAATGTTGGGGGGCACTGACAGCAACGTTTATGCTCCTCGGCGATGTCTGCACGCGATCGTGCCGATTCTGCGCTGTGAAAAGCGGAAAGAAAGGACAGGAACTTGACCCTGATGAACCGAGAAAGATCGCTGCTGCCGCGCATGATCTTGGTCTCTCTTATGTTGTTTTGACATCGGTCGACCGTGACGATCTCCCAGATGGAGGAGCAGCACACTTTGCTGCTGTTGTACAAGCGATCAATGAGTTATCACTCGATATACGCGTCGAGGTACTTGTCCCTGATTTTTCCGGAAGAGAGGAATCTCTCAGTATAGTTGCCGCTTCTACTGTTGAGGTGATCGGTCACAATGTGGAGACTGTACGTCGATTGACACCGCTGGTACGGACGCAACGCGCTGATTATGACCGTTCGCTCTCTGTGCTGTCTCGCTTCCGTTCTCTTGCTCCTGCTGCGCTGATCAAATCTTCCCTCATCCTTGGGTTGGGGGAAGAGCGCTCCGAGGTTGTGAAGACTCTGCATGACTTACGAGATGCCGGAGTAGATATTGTGACACTGGGCCAGTATCTGCAACCGACAGCAAGGCAAATTCCTGTTACCCGTTATCTCTCTTTGGGCGAGTTTACGGAATTAGAGGAGGCAGCGCGTGCAATCGGCTTCCGCAGCGTAGTCGCCGGTCCATTGGTGCGCAGTTCCTATCGCGCCTGTAAGTTAACAGAACAGCTATGATTCGTATTATCAGCGATCTCAAACCAAACTGTCCTCGGTGGAACCTATCAGTGGAAGAGGCTATCTTTACCGGGCTGCATACACAGTTAACTCCGGAGACATTGCGAATATGGTGTAACGATCGCGCAGTGGTAATCGGCAGATCGCAGTCAGCTCAGGCAGAGGTAGCGCTCGATCATGCGGCGAAGCTGCGAATTCCCATAGTGCGACGGATCAGTGGTGGAGGAGCGGTATACCACTATCCCGGTAATCTCAATTACTCGCTCTTTTTAATAAGTAAAAGGAGGTTGGCAACAGTCAGTGATGCATTCTCGTTCCTTGGCCAAGCTCTAATCGCCGCAATGCACCGATTAGATATCGATCTGCAGCTGAAAGGGAACGGCCTCTTTGTTGCAGCAGGAAGGAAAATTGCCGGGTTGGCCCAGGCCCGGCGCGGACAAACGCTTCTCATCCATGGCACATTACTGATGCGACCTGATGAGATCGGCATGGAGCATCTGTTATTGGCGATGGGCGGTAATTATCTTCCATCCCGTGTTCCTTCCCGTCCTGTCAAAGTCACCTCTTTGATGACGGAGATCGCTTTCCTGCCGCCAGTTGACTCCATTGCAGAGTTACTATGTGAGGAGATTTGTCGGCAAATAGGAGCAGTACCGCAGCATGCGGCGCTTTCCGGTGACGAGGTTGATCATGCTGAACGATTATTGCGTACTAAATATGGAAGTGCGACATGGAACCTGTATCGTTAACAGACAGGCGGATCATCGCCCGTCAAATAGGCCGGGAACCACGCCATCTATTTGCGATTGCGCTGCGTTGTTCACACGGTTATCCGCAAGTGACGATCAATTACCCATTGCGAATAGAGAGGGGGCGTGTTGTTCCCTTTCCTACCTTGTTTTGGCTTACTTGTCCTTACCTGCAAACATCTATCGACCGGCTGGAAGCAGTAGGTCTGATCAGAGAAGCAGAGAAGATGCTGCGAGCTACTCCCAGCGCTATGGCCGCCTATCGCGCTGATCATACACAGTACATTGCGGAGCGTTGGCAGCTGATAAGTGAAGCGGACAGAGACCGATTGGTCGAGCAAGGAATGGCAAGGACTCTTCTGGAACGCGGTATTGGAGGGCTCATTGATCAGAGAAAGGTCAAATGTCTTCATCTCCATTATGCGCACCATTTAGTTCGGGGAAATATCGTGGGAGAATTCGTCGATCATCTGATCGAAGAATGCAAGTGCCGACAAGGGAATCTGATCTGCGAGAGCAGATTGAG
>DOHL01000104.1 GCA_003535305.1 Candidatus Acetothermia bacterium | reverse complement strand
GTTATCACCACGTTGTGTAGGTTTGTAGTAGTGACTTTAGTCGCTGGTTACGCAGCTGTAACGACTGAAGTCGTTACTACGACTCCCATAATGAGAATTGCTGGGTTGTGGAATACAAAGACCGACTTGCCCGTTTCGGGTATGTCTATCTTGAGCTTCTGTGTGAATCCCACGGGGCGTGAATTGAAGCCATCGAGAAAAAAGCATCCGAAGACGAAAATGAGGAGTTGGTCAAAGATTTGATCTCTGTTGTAACTTCTTTCAGTGCTCGCCTTTATGGGCGGCGCTGGGGGCGCAAGGCCAAGAAAGACAAGGAGCATCTACGCGGTGAAGACGACGATTTAAGGCTGCCTGATACGTCTGGATGACGAAAAGCGCAAAGCAGTGGAGGAGATCATTCGTCGCTTTGAGAGTGGGGCAAGATACGCTTATGCTCGTATCTGCGATAGTATACCTATTCTGGACATTGAAAAGGATGTGATGCAGAAGTTTGACCTCAATTCCAGGTGGGCCAAAGATGTAGTGATGAGGGCGAAAGCGGCCTACGACGGCGCTGAGAAGTTGGTCGAAACAGGCAGGTTGGAATCACCGCGCAAACTGATCTGGGGCGGGCGAAAGAACTTCGAGTGTCGCAGCAAGGGCGAAATCACCAATGGAGAATGGCGACGCATCCGCTCCAATCAATTCTGGTCGAGAGGCGATAAGTCAAAGAACGGCAACCTGAATCTCAGAATTGAGCCCGCCGAAGATAATTATCAACTTCGCATCACGATCGGAACTCGCCAGTGGGAATATTGCCAATTGTGGATTCCTGAAAAGTTCAGAGCGATGCTAAACGCCCATTTGAACACCGAGCCCTGTTACACCGTCCGCGTCAAGCGTGGCAAGGATGACCGCTATAGCGTGTTCATTACCTTCGATGCCGAGCTTCCCACTCAGAGCGTTGGATTTAAAGAAGGTGCAATTGGTATTGACCTGAATCCATCGGGACAAGCTTGGGCTGAAGTTAATGTGCATGGTCAATTACTTGGTAAGGGCTGGATCAATACACCTGAATTACAGTATGCTCGAAGAGGGCGACGTGATTGGCTGATTGGGCAGATCGCTCATCAGATAGTAGGACTTGCCAGGTCGGAAGGCAAAGGGCTCGTCCTCGAATGGCTCAAGTTCAAGCGTGGCGAAAATCATGGGCGGAAGCTCAACCGTATCTTCAACAACTTTACTCATAACCGCCTGATTGAAGCTATCGTCAGGGAAGCCAAACAGCAAGGTATAGCTATCAAACAGGTGAATCCTGCTTTTTCGTCTGTGATCGGGCGAATGAAATATCAAGAGGTGTATCCGCATCTTGCGGTGCACGAAGCGGCGGCCTATACGTATTGGGCCGCAGAGCCTTATGCTTTATTGACATGCCGGTAGGCGCGCAGCGGAAGCAAGCCGAAGAATCGCTGGAAGAAAGACGCGGCGAGCAGAAGTTGCATCATTGGGTTTATTGGCGGTCTTTGGAGAACGGCGCTCACAGCGCAAGCCATGCACAATAATTGTGCACGGCAAGCCCTGTACAGTAATTGTGCAGGGCAAGCAAGGAGCCATCCCGGACTATAGGAGAAGGGATGCAGGGCGTAGCCCCGACTTGTTTTGGCGGCGAGATTCCGCCACGCTACCGAGGGAAGGGGACAGATGGAAAACCAAAGAAAGGAGGCGGTTCCTCAAAGCCACCTGTCCAACCTGGAAGCTCGGCGCCCTTGACCCAGGTCAAGGGTGCGCTCAACACTTTAACACAGTTTGAGGAACCAGGAACACATTGGAAGAGTTAAGGTTAATACTTACTAAAATTGATGCCGATTATGCCGACATTCGTTATGAGAAGATGAAGGAGACAATGATCGTCTTTAACGGCAAGGAACTCAGTCGAATCGGCTCGGATACGACCGATGGATATGTGTTAAGGGTCTTAAAGGATGGCGGGCTGGCTTCAGTGGCCTTCACAAGAATTACCGATGCCGAGCAAGCGGTAAAGAGAGCCTGTGAGAATGCCTGTCTGATATCCCGTAATATCAAACATCCGGTTGAATTTGCCAAGACAGAGGTGGTAGACGATACCTTTACTCCCGAACTCGACGAGGACCCGCGTAATATCTCGATCGATGAGAAACTCGAACAGACCAGAAATTATAATAGCATCCCCTTGCAACACAAGGAGATCATCATGACTAATGTCAGGTATCAAGAGGTGATACGGGAAAAATATTTCCTCAGCACCGAGGGGAGTAAAGTCAAAGAAGATTTAATCACCACAATGATCGGGGGCATGATTACAAGCAAGGACGGAAGTCTTCTTCAGAATGTAAGAGCAAGTGTTGGTGGCAGCACAGGATTTGCAAAGTTAAGAAACAGGGAGGAAGTATTTGAACAGAAGGCGGAGTTGGCAGTCGATCTTTTACGGGCAAAACCAGTGGCAGCCGGGGTCTATAATGTCATATTAAACCCCAGCATGGCTGGGCTCTTTACCCATGAGGCATTTGGCCATTTCTCCGAGGCCGACCTGATCGAGGATAGCCCCACGATGAGAGAGAAGATGCGAATAGGAGCAACACTGGGGAATGATGTTCTCAGTATCATCGATGACCCAACTGTAGCAGGGCAACTGGGATTTTACAAATACGATGATGAAGGAGTTAAAGCGAGGAAGACCCCGTTGTTGCAAAACGGCATTCTTGTCGGGAGGCTGCACTCCCGCAGGACAGCAGCCAGTTTCAGGGAGCTACTAAGCGGCCATTGTATTGCTGAGGATTATCGCTTTGCCCCCATCATCAGGATGGGGAATATCTTCATTCAGCCCGGTACAAAAACACTTGACGAGTTGCTCGCTGAGCTTGGAGATGGATTGTATATATTAGATTCCAAGGGAGGGCAGACAAGCGGAGAGAACTTCACCTTCGGCGCCCAGTATGCTTATTCAGTCAAAAACGGCAACCAGGGCGAGCTGATTCGTGATATAAATATATCCGGGAACTTATATAAGACCCTAAAAGATATTACCGCAGTAGGAGATGACCTTGTGTTGTGTGAAATCGGTGGATGTGGCAAAGGACAGATAAATATTCGTTCCTCGCATGGAGGGCCGCATATCTTAGTCAGAAATGTTGTTATAGGAGGAGCATAATGGAAAAACTACTTGATATTGCTCGTAAAGTCAGTGATAAGGTGGAGATCTACTCCATTGAGCAGACAGTCGATTCTATTTCGTTTGAAAATGCAAAACTCAAAGATATCAACAGCAAGTTACAATCGGGAACAAGTATCAGGATAATCAAAGACGAAAAACTGGGATTTGCATTTACTAAAAACATAATCGACGAGGAAGAGCTTGTGAGTAATGCCCTTGTTTCTCTCAAAGGTGGAGTGGATGCCAAATTCAACCTGCCATTTACCAATGATTTACCTCGACTATATACCTACGATCCCTCGATTGAAAACCTCACCACTACTACCATTATAGATGAGTGCAACAGGATTGCCGGGATATTTGCCGCTAAAACAGATGGACAGGTGAATATACATGCCGGGCGGATGATAGAAAAGATAAGCCTGATGAACAGCAATGGGCTTGATCTTTCTGTAAAATCATCTTATTACTATTGTTCCCCCGCAATAATGTATCCCGGCTCTTATGCCTCTATAAGCAGGGTAATGACCACCAAGAAGTTCAGCCAAACACCTGGTGAGCATTTAGACTTTATTCTGGGCACCTATAATAAGTCATTGCAGGAAGCAATCCCAGGCAGCGGCAGGATGAAAGTACTCTTTCTGCCCGAGACGATGTATGTTTTGCTGTGGAGATTGCAGAGCGCTGCCAGCGGCAAGAGCATTTATGAAAACCAGTCTCCTATCGCGGATAAACTTGGAGAGAAGCTCTTTTCCGGCAATCTCACCATCTATAATGACCCGCTCAATGATCAGTTCCCCGGGGCACGAACTTTCGATGATGAAGGCACCCCTGGTCGGTATTTCCCCGTAGTGGAAGACGGCGTGTTGAAAAACTTCTATTACGACCTCCATTACGCTGGTAAACTTAACGTCCAACCGACAGGGCATGGTTTTAGGAGTGCAATGTGGGGAGGAGAGGCGATTTCGACCAAACCGATCCCTTCGCTGGCGCACCTTTACATAAAACCGGGCGATAAATCATTTTCAGATCTGATAAGATCGATTGACAAGGGCGTTATCGTTGCCAATGCGCTCGGAGCACATAGCGGCAATATTCCCAACGGTGATTTTTCGATCGGTCTTTCTCCGGGACTATACGTAGAAAACGGGGAGATAGTGGGATATGTAAAAGACGCGATGGTAGCAGGTAATATATATGAAACGATGAAAAACCTGATTGCAATTGAAGATACACTGTATCCGGCAATGATGGGCACCTATCCTGCTCTATTATTCGACGATGTAAGTGTAACTACAAAAGCGTAAAGGGGAATAGGTGTCTCGCATTTCCCGTTCCTCGCGGCCTCTACCGGGCAATTTGTGATCTCGCGTTTTGCCTTTCCTTAAGAAGCGATTTTTCGGTTAGTCCCAGCGCCTGAACATTATTGAACCGCCCCGGGTTTTCCGGAGGGTTTTTACGTGAGTCCGGTCGCCATGACCGGAGCCTCCTGGCTCTGATAGTATACCGTCTCCAACCCGGCAGGTGGAATGTTGCAGATCGGCTCGACCCTCCCCCGGGGAAATGTGGTGACCCTTAACCGAAGATACTACCCCGACCCCAATACCGATCGCGGTAGGGATACCTGTCGCCGGGTGCCCCCGCACAGATCCGGACGTGAGGAATTACGCTCATCCGGCTCCTACCTCAGGTCTACAACGCGCAGGCGTTGATTTGGATATGGGTGTAGAATCCGCGGCCGCGGCAGCCACGTGTCAAGAAGCCTTTGCATTCGTGCCCAGGTCAACCTTCGCCCTTTCTGGCTTCGGCGCCGGAGTGCTCGCAACCATGCACGGGCAATCAGCTTCCGAAACCGTCCCAGCGCGTAGATGTTGCCGGGCACTGCGTGGTAATTGAAATACCCACGCACGACACTGCAAACCCACCTGCCCTGTTGGGACACCGGGGTGTGCCGTCTCCACTTCAGCTCCTTGGCGACTTGTTTGACTTTCATCCGCAGCCGTTTGGCGATGGTCTTCCTCTGCACAATAAAACCTCCGTCCTTGCGACGGCGGGCGCAGATGTGGGTGAACCCAAGAAACTCAAACGTCTCCGGTTTCCCCTCGCCCCGTTTCGCCCGATTCTGCCTGGCAAAACGGCCGAACTCCAGCAGGCGAGTCTTCTCCGCATTAAGCTCCAGTCCGAATTTCTGCATCCGTTCCTCTAACAGATAGAGAAACTTTTCTGCATCCTCCCGATGCTGAAACCCCATCACGAAATCATCGGCGTATCGCACGATGTATACCTCGCCACGGGCATGACGCTTCCGCCACGCCGCTACCCACAGATCCAGCACGTAGTGCAAATAAATATTCGCCAACAACAGCGAAATTGTTGCACCCTGTGGCGTTCCTACCACTGTGCTCGACCACTGCCCGTCTTCCGATACCCCGGCCTTCAACCACTTCCAAATCAGCCGCAGTATCCGCTGGTCT
>DOHL01000135.1 GCA_003535305.1 Candidatus Acetothermia bacterium | reverse complement strand
CAGACTATCTCCGGCTTGGAAGAAATTGTTTCTGCGTTAGAAACCGACCTTGAAAGCGCACAAAAGACCCTTGCCATAAAACAGAATATCATCTTGACGTTATCTGACCAGTTGCGAAGGATGAAATATCCGAGGCATTTCATATCAATTGCGGAACTGACTGATTGGTTGCAGAAAGATGATACAGACACGAAAGATGAGTTGCCAATCCAACTCGCTCTTATCTTGCAGAGAAGAGCGTTAATGGATGGATACTTACTTCCAGTCTCTTTTTATTGGCAAGAAGGCGAACTACGGGTAATCAACATGGCAGTTTTCGGCAGGAACATATATGGTATCAGGGCGATAGATGACACGCTTGAATTTTATTTTTTCTCTGGTGTCACGCCTCCTTTAATTCCGTAAACGCTTTGTGCGACGAGTTTTATGCAAGCTTTCAGGGAAATATGTTTGCCTTAGATATTCACTTTCAGGCATTCTCAGGACGTATGTCCGGTGTGATTGTTGCTGTAAAGGCAACATAGAATATTCATTAAAATCATGGAATAATTATACGCACAAAGTGAATTTATCTTCACAGTATCTGGACGAGGCTCTCTTTTACCCGCTCCCTTCTTAATCTGTCTTTTTCCCTATTTTGTGGTATAATTAGCCCAACTACTGACTCGAGATGAGGGCAGTCAAATATGTAATTCCTTGAGATAATCCTGAGGAAATATCAGTTCTTTGATATGCCGTTAAATCTTACAGTCAAAACAGAACAGGAAAACAAGGAGAAAAAATGAACAAACAGATAGCCATTCCAATCATTGTGCTTTTAGCAGCCGGCCTTATTCTGGTCGGGTATCTGTTCTTACAAGAACGCAACAAGTTAGCGGATGCTCAGTCCGAGGTAGTCTCGCTGGAAGGGACGGTTACCAACCTGGAAAAGGAGGTCTCTAATTTAGAAGTAGCCCTAGCAGGGGAGAGCAATAGCCGGGAGCTTGCTCAGGCAGAGATAGTTGCCCTAACACAGACTATTTCCAGCTTAGAAGCGAATGTCGCTACTTTGGAAACAGCTTTGGCAGAGGAGACTGCCAAACGGGAGCTTGCTCAGTCTGAGGTAGTCTCGCTGGAAGGGACGGTTGCTAACTTGGAAGAGAATCTCGCTACTTTAGAAGCCAACCTTGAAAACCTCCAACATGCTCTTGCTGCGCAACAGAATATCAACGTAACATTATCCGACCAGTTAAGACAGGTGAAATATCCGCGGCATTTCACGTCAGTTGAAGAACTGACTGCTTGGTTGCAGAAAGATAATACAGACACGAAAAACAAGCCGCTAATACAACACGCTTTTATCCTTCAAGTCAGAGCGTTAATGGATGGATACTTACTTCCAGTCTCTTTTTATTGGCAAGAAGGTGAATTATGGGTAGTCAATAGGGCGGTTATAGGCGAAAATATATACAGTGTTAGTGTGCTGGATGACCGTATTGAATTGTCCTTCTATGGTATAGAACTTCTACCTGCCCGGCCGATACCGTCGGATTGAAGTTGGCAATGGAACAGTGCACGAAATCGGCATCCATTATAGCGGGTGGTTTATGTCGCACTGATAAGCGCTAAGTGTAGGTTCACCATCGTAATCTCAAAATATAGTTCCAGCAACTGACCCGATTATAAGGAGGAGAAGATGGCCAACAGCAAGATTGCTTCACTCATCCCGCGTGAAGTGCTTTTCGGCAATCCGGACAAGGCGTCGGTAGAACTCAGCCCTGATGGAAACAGAATCAGCTATCTCGCACCGGTAAACGGTGTATTGAATATTTGGGTAGGACCGGCCGCTGATCCGCCAACGGCCCGGCCGGTCACCGACGACAAAGACCGCGGCATTCGTTTTTACGTGTGGGCCTATACTAACGACCACATTCTCTACATCCAAGACAAGGACGGTGATGAGAACTGGCGTCTGTACAGCGTCGACCTAAGCACGAATCAGACCAAGGACCTCACCCCAATCGAGGGAGTGCAGGCGCAGATCCAGCAAGTCAGCCACAAGTCCCCGCAGGAGATCATCGTCGGCCTGAACGATCGTAATCCTCAGTTTCACGACCTTTATCTGATCGATATCGCAACCGGAGAACGCCGGTTGATCCAACGCAACGATGGCTTTTCCCGATTTGTTACCGACGATGATTACAATATTCGCTTCGCCATGCGCATGACCACAGATGGTGGAAGCGAGGTTCTAAGACCGACCGAGGATGATAGTTGGGAGCTATTCATTACAATCTTGATGGAGGATCTGCTCACTACATCACCGGTCGGTTTCGACAAGACAGGTAAGTTGTTATATATGATCGATAGCCGTGATCGTAACACCGCTGCCCTGGTCACACTCGATCTTGAGACTGGTAAACATACCCTGCTCGCTGAGGATTCGCAGGCCGATATCAGTGGCGTCATGGTCCATCCCACAGAGAAGACTGTGCAGGCAGTCTCCTTCACGCGCGAGCGTAAAAGGTGGCAGATTCTTGATGACTCCATCGCCGAAGATCTGGCAGCGTTGCGTGAAATAGCAACCGGAGATATCGAGATAATCAGCCGCACCCTCGATGATCGTCACTGGATCGTCGCCTATGAGATGGATAATGGTCCGATCCGCTACTATCGTTACCAGCGCGCTGAGAAGGAAACACAGTTTTTGTTCACCAACCGCAAGGCTCTCGAAGGACTGCCGCTCGCTAAAATGCACTCCGTGACGATCAGATCGCGCGACGGGCTCGATCTTGTTAGCTACTATACTCTGCCGGTGGTATCCGGTGATGATCCCCAACCCGGTGCCCCTCTGCCGATGATCCTGCTGGTTCACGGCGGACCATGGGGCCGTGACACCTGGGGCTACGACCCGATGCATCAGATGCTTGCCAACCGCGGCTATGCCGTATTAAGCGTCAACTTCCGCGGCTCTACCGGACTGGGCAAGGCGTTCATTAATGCCGGTAATTGTGAGTGGGCCGCGAAGATGCACGACGATTTAGTCGATGCGGTAAACTGGGCGATTGATAAAGGGATCGCCGATCCGGAGAGAGTGGCGATCATGGGCGGAAGTTACGGTGGCTATGCCACCCTGGTCGGGATGACGTTCACTCCTGATCTGTTCACCTGCGGAGTGGACATCGTCGGCCCGTCAAACTTGGTGACGCTTCTCGAGTCGATCCCGCCGTACTGGCAGCCGCAGATCGATATGTTTGCCACCCGTGTCGGTGATCACCGCACTGAAGAAGGGCGTGTATTCCTTACTGAGCGTTCACCGTTGACGCATGTTGAGCGGATCAAGCGTCCGCTGCTGATCGGTCAGGGTGCCAATGATCCGCGCGTCAAGCAGGCTGAATCCGACCAGATTGTCACCGCGATGCAGGAGAAGAATATTCCGGTGACATACGTCCTCTATTCAGATGAAGGACATGGATTTGCCCGACCGGAGAACAGACTATCGTTCTACGCCGTTGCTGAGGCGTTCCTTGCCGCGCATCTGGGTGGAGAATGTGAATCGATCGGTGATTCATTCATCGACTCGACGATCGCTGTGCCGAGCGGGGTAGAGCAGATACCCGGTCTTTCCGCGGTCCTGTCGCACGATTAGAACGGATGTTCCACTGCGTAGA
>DOHL01000134.1 GCA_003535305.1 Candidatus Acetothermia bacterium | reverse complement strand
TTGGATGCACACGATCAATGACCTGCGTGCCATATTAGGACTCAAGACTATCAATCAGGTGCGAAACAGAATGGATGCGGTTAAGGACTTACTGGCAGGCCTTATCCGCCGCGGATCTAATAACCAGATTTTAATCATCGATGAAGGCGTAGAAATTCTTCGCCGGCTTCAGGATTTATATGATAGTGGGCTAACTATCACTGAAGCGAGTGAAGCTTTACGAGCTTCGTTTGAATTAAACGCATATAAAGCAAATAGCAATATCAACGGTTTAATATCAAGCAGGAGCAAACAAGGAGATATTGCGTACCATAGCAGAGATGCTCAACTGATCGAAAGATTGATCAGTGAAATTGAATTCCTCCGCGAGCGGATCCGTTATCTCGAACACGCCCAGACCCTGGATAACCAGCAGCGTACAGAAGACAGACCGAAATGGTGGGAATCATTAAGAGGAGATAGCAATGGAATTTAGTATACCGATACATGACAACAAGCGATTGGCACAGATTATGGAACGCGTTCGTAATTCAACGCGACTTCAGGTATTATGGGAATGTTCTAATATCAATGCTCTCAATCGATTGAACTTGAACGACCATGGACCAGTCCATATCAAGATCATCACAAATATCGCACTTAAACTATTACGACTGCTCATCGAACGCGGGGTTGTCCCCAGTGTAGTTGAGAGCCATAACTTGGAAGTTGCTGACGCGGAAGTAATCGTCGTCCTTGCATCACTCCTCCATGACATCGGCCACGCTATCCATCGCGACCAGCATGAAGAGATGTCCGTAGTGCTGGCACCGCCATTGATCGCTGAGCTAATCAAAAACATCTACACGGACTCGGCATGCACTATCATTGAATCTGAGGTCCTTCACGCTATCTTCTCTCATCGCCGCGCAGTGCTGCCGTTTACTGTTGAGGCCGGAGTAGTGAAGATCGCCGATGCGCTCGACATGGAGAAAGGCCGCGCCCGAATTCCATTTACCGCCGGCGCACCGACGATCCATTCTGTATCTGCAATAGCGATTACTAAAGTCAAGCTTTCCCCCGGAAAGAGCAAGCCGGTCAGAATCGAAGTACGGATGGCCAATTCAGCCGGCATATTCCAGCTCGACAATCTGCTCAAAGAGAAACTCCAGCGTTCCGGCATTGCGCAATATTTTGAAGTGATCGCGGAGATCCGCGGCGAAGAGAAGAAGATCGTTGAGCAATATGTAATCGAGTGAGATGGCCATATTTGCCCTCCATCGGCCCCATCTATGTATCATCACTCTGCCTCTGCATGATCAGAGTCTCGTGCCTCAAGATGTTTGGAGCGCTGAATCCCTGATCTGATGGTGCTTTGTGCGTTATCAGTTCCTTTGTCGCAACAAAAGAGCCCTTTTGTTGCGACAGATGTCTCTTGCTCATCAATACAAAATCAATAGGATATACAGGTAATTAAAGGGACTGCATTATAAGGAGAAGTAATGGCGCTACAACTCACAGTCGAAGATTTTATGACCGACGCGCATGTAAAACGACTGAAAGACCTCTGCCGCGCCGCAGCTGCCGCACACACACATAATAAGAACGGTAACCGACAGGCCATGCACAGTAATTGTGCACGGCAAGCAAACAGAGATTGGGCAATCATCCATCTTGCGCTTGATGCCGGGTTACGCGTTTCAGAGATCTGCTCCCTGAGGATAGATGATTTGCTCTTAGAATCTGATTACCCTGTCGTGGTAGTGCGGAACGGAAAAGGTGATAAGAAACGCGGCGTGATGATCGGAAACTCGCTGCGGCATCATCTCAATGATTTTTTGGCGTGGAAGAAGAAGACCGGTGAGTCGATTGCTCGTAACGCATATCTCTTCCTCTCCAGCCGGGGAGGAGGCAGACCATTGACGCGCACCGCTGTCTACCGTATCTTCAAACAGAAAGCCCAGACCGCCGGTTTACCGCCACGGTTTTCTATTCACTCGTGCCGTCATACCTATGCATCGCGCCTCTATCGTGCTAGTGCATACAACCTCCGTTTAGTGCAGAAACAACTGGGACACGCATCAGTGCAGACGACTCAGATTTACGCTGACGTCTTTGATGAAGACGCTCATTTGGCGGTGAACAATCTGCCGCAATAGAGTCAACGCACACAGAACCAGGGAATCCAGTAACCCCACCCTTAGAGGGCACACAACCGGGAAGATTAGCGGTTGAACAGGGATCAACGCACCGAATTGCACTACTTTCTCGCTCCTACACCAGTTTTATCGTACAATGTGGTATGAGCAGGGTAACAGCACTAAAAGTGAGAGATAAGTGCTGAACAGAGGCGATTGTGATGCGTAAATGGATCCGAGCGATCAGTACAGGGGTTCTCTGGCTATTTCTCTTTGGTATCTATGGCGCTGCTGGTCCGACGATCGATGCCAAGATCGGATTTGGTGGATTCCATGCTGTTGATCAAGCAGCATTGATCAAATTAACATTATCCGGACTTACCCCAGGGTTTAGCGGTTCGCTCGTTTTGCGCCAGATAGTAGGCAACCCGTGGATCGGCGAGGGGACGATGGAGACGCGTCTCGTAGTTCCTGCCGGCACGGGTGCAATCTATTCCCGACAGACAGTGATCGTCCTGCATCGCTCGAATCACCTATTTGAGATCATCTTGTATAACGACGCGGAAGATCCAGTTGCTTCTTGGCAGCACAACTTGCGTCCGTTCTTGAGGGAAGAACGATTTCCGCTCATCGTTGGTGACATTGCGCTTGACCTGGATAAAGATCCAGTCATCCTCGCGACTAACGCCCTTCCGAGTGATTGGCGTGCTTATGGGCCGATTTCAGTCCTCCTCTTCGGCCGCTTCACACCGCCGCCTCTCAGCCTGGAGCAATGGATAGCGATCGCTAAATGGATTCATAGCGGCGGCAGACTGACCCTCTTTACCGGCAGTGATTTCTTTCTCCACGATTCATCGATTCTGCGCGATCTCCTACCGCTGAAAAATCCCGTAGTAACGACTGATGCTGCAGGTCTATCCATCCTCACCGGCAAGCTCCGCGACGATGCGATTGTAAAATCACGCGATGGCAACCGGCCGCTTCTCGTTACTATCCGTCATGGCAAGGGCGAATTGTTACTCATCACCCGGCGCTCATTTGATCTCTCTTCCCAACAGAAAGCTGCGCTCGTTCCACTTATTGCTGCGCCTCGTCCCGCGCCAGACATTGGATTGGCAGCAGACCAATTGGCGCAAATGACTGTGGAACGGCCGTCCCGTTGGGCAACACTGGCGGTCGTCGGTGCTGTCCTGATCAGTTTTTCAATCATCACATTGCGCGTGCGGCAACGGCGGTTGATACTTCCTTTCTTTATTGGAGCGACGATCATTATTGCGGTTTTATCCGGTTTACACTCAAACCGGCCGGTTTTCTTGTTAGATGCATATGCTATTAGAACATCATTTAACGTGCAAGCCTTATATGGTTTCTCGATCGTTTCCTACGGATTATTTACCCCTCAGTCAGCGAAAATCAACCTGAAAGTGAGAGATAACGATCTCATTAATCCTGTGCTGGCCGGAAGACCGCCCTCACTGACGCGGATAGAGGAGGATGGCAAACTTGTCATCACGATGAGAGACGCTGAGCGCTGTTATCTGGTTGTGAAGCGCGCCAGGTCGTTACCGATCAAATTCCAATTAGAAGGCGAAGCAGTCGTTTCGGTGACTAACGATCTGCCGCACTCGCTGCGCCAACCGTTCCTTATCAGAGATGCAATGGTCTACCCCTTAGAAACGATCGCGCCGGGAATAAGCGTCGTAACTTATGCGAATGAAATGGGAACGTATTTACAGGCAGCAGTAGACGCCTACTGGCCTGAATATCTCCACCGGTTGTCACAAAAAGTGGATATAGATATTACCATCGGCACATGGCTCATCGGCTATGTCCTCAGTGAACGGATCGAGCACTGGGGGGAAACCTCAGTAAAAGTGAGAGATATCTCGCTCTATCTGGTGCGGCAGAGAGGACCTTAGCGCCTCTTCGCGTAAATACGCGATAACCCCTTCAGGTCCGGCTGCTCAACTCGATGCCGTTAGGTGTCTTGACGTCAAAAGACAAAGGAAGTTTATGAAGATAGTTGGAACAAACCTCATATTAAGAGCTGAGAAGCGAGATACCGACGATGAAGATCTCTTCCGCCGGCTGAATTTAGAAGAGTGGGGCTACTACGACGAGCCTGGCAAACCATTCAGAACATAAGCCGGGAGGAGTTCGAAAAGCGGCTCGAAAAGCGACGACGGAAACCGTCCACTACCAGCCATCGCTGGGAGATCAATACCACTGAGGGCCGGCACATCGGATGGGTCGACTACTACCGCCTCGATGTGCAGGCAGGGCACGCCTATATAGGTATTTGCTTGCCGGAAAAAGACACCTGGGGAAAGGGTTACGGCACAGAGGCCCTGAGCCTTCTGATCGACTATCTGTTGCGTGAAATGGGGCTAAAGGAAGTCAAGACAGCTACTTGGACGGGCAACAAGCGAATGGTACGTTGTGCAAGGAAGTGTGGATTCAAGGAAATCACCCGAAGGCCGCATCGTGCCAAGTTCTCCATTCGCGGCGAGCCCTTGGAGCGGATAGAATTCTCCATAACTCGCTCAGAGTGGTTAGCGCGCGGAGACGGTGGCACCTAACATGTTGCTGTAGCCGACCACGCTTTACATGGGGGAAACAGCGGTTTTTTGCATTTACAGGTTGACGTTTGTTGAGGTAGACTTTTCACGACCAGCATGGCGGGTGAGCTTGGCCGGTGGATGGCAGCATCAGCAAGGTTCAGGCGGTGAAATCCCTGCGACGAGATCAGATCATTACTCGAAACAAAGGAAACCCTCAGGGAAACGCCGGTCAATGCCCGGCAGTGTGGACAGATGGTCGCTGCGACACCCGATTCGCGGTAAAGTCGGGCTAGGGTTTTGTTTGCTACGGCCGCTACTACGCGACGTCGAAGAGAATCG
>DOHL01000106.1:1065-5684 GCA_003535305.1 Candidatus Acetothermia bacterium | reverse complement strand
TACGAGGGTGGAACATCCGCTATATGGTCAGCGTTCTTCTATGTATGCAGTCTCTTTTTGCGGGCGGGGATGTAGCTTTCGATCGGCAGCGAGGATCTCTGCGAGGTAACGGCCGGTATGAGAACGATTGTTTTCGGCGACTGCCTCCGGTGTGCCGCTGGCGATCATTCTGCCACCCTCTTCACCTCCTCCTGGACCAAGGTCGATGATCCAATCAGCGGTTTTGATTACATCGAGATTATGCTCGATCACCACTACCGTATTCCCTCCATCGACGAGTCGATGGAGGACCTGGAGCAGCCGTTTGACATCAGCGGCGTGCAGCCCGGTCGTCGGTTCGTCAAGGATGTACAATGTTCTACCGGTAGCGCGCTTGGAAAGCTCGCGCGCTAATTTGATCCGCTGTGCTTCGCCTCCAGAAAGTTCAGTTGCAGGTTGGCCGAGCTTTATATACCCCAAACCGACATCATGCAGTGTCGTCAGTTTATTCTTGATCGCCGGAATGTTTTCGAAGAAGGACAGCGCTTCATCGACACTCATTGCGAGGACGTCAGCGATTGTGCGATTCTTATAGCGAATTTGCAGGGTCTCCTGATTATAGCGACTTCCCTTACATACCTCGCAGGGGATATAAATATCAGGGAGAAAGTGCATCTCAATCTTTACCTTTCCTTGACCGTGGCACGATTCACACCGCCCGTCTTTGACGTTGAAGCTGAACCTTCCCGTGGCGTAACCACGAACTTTAGCATTAGGAGTGGCGGCAAAAACATTACGAATATGATCGAAGACCTTGGTATACGTCGCTGAGTTTGAGCGTGGTGTGCGGCCGATCGGAGATTGATCGATTTCAATTACAGTATCGATGTGCTCAATCCCTTCTATCCGTTGGTGTGTTCCCGGTCGTTTCACTGCTAACCGCAGGTTATGAGCAACGCCGCGGTAAAGGATATCTTCGATCAAAGATGACTTACCTGAGCCGGAGACGCCGGTAACGCATACGAAGACTCGCAATGGAATCTGAACATCGATCTCTTTTAGGTTGTGTTGAGCAGCGCCGATAATAGTTAGTGCTGTGCCGTTTGAACGACGACGCTCTGCAGGGATCTCGATTTGCAAATTACCGGACAGATAACGACCGGTTATTGAGCAGGGATCTTCCATTATCGTCTCCGGCGGGCCAATAGCAACTATATGACCACCGTTATTTCCAGCGCCCGGACCGATATCGATAACAAAATCACTCTCCCTTATCGTCTCCTCATCGTGCTCGATGACGATCACTGTGTTGCCCAGATCACGCAGATCTTTCAACGTTTCCAGTAATCGCCGGTTGTCTAATTGATGAAGGCCGATCGACGGTTCGTCAAGGACGTAAAGGACTCCGGTTAATTGAGAGCCGATCTGGGTAGCAAGCCGGATCCGTTGCGCCTCGCCGCCGGCTAAACTCCCGGCTGTCCGGTCAAGGGTAAGATAATCAAGGCCGACTGCAACCATAAACCTTAGCCGCGAGAGAACTTCCTTTAATATCTGCTGCGCAATCAATTTTTCGCGACCGGAAAGGCTGAGCTCCGAAAAGAAACCAAAGGCTTCTTTCACTGTCATTGCGCTGACCTGAGCGATATTCTTGTTACCGATGGTGACAGAAAGAGCCTCTGGCCGCAACCTATCACCATGGCAGGCAGGGCATGGGAGGACTGCTACATACTGTTCCAGTTTGTCGCGCCATTCTTCAGAATTCGCCCCCTGATACCAGCGTTCCAGAGTCGGAATAACTCCCTGAAAGGGCCGTTTATACATGCGGTTGCGACCAGTAGCACTCTTATAGCGAAAGGAGATCGGCTTCCCCTCCGAGCCGTACAGAATAATCTTCTCTTTCTGTGGGTCAAGATTCGCCAGCGGTATATCGGCATCGATCCCAAAAGTTCGGCAGACCGCATCGATCTCAGCTTTAAACCAGCGACTGTTGGAGTTTGCCCACGGACGCAGCGCACCGTCATTGATAGAATATGTGCGATCAACGACGAGATCAACGTCGATCTTCCTGTGGCTGCCTAACCCGTCACATTTCGCACAAGCGCCATACGGATTATTGAACGAGAACATTCCCGGCGAGAGCTCCTCATAACTGACTTCACAATCTATGCATGCAAAATGCTCGCTGTAAAGAAGTTCACTGCCTTTCTCCAAAGTGATGATAACGACCCCTTCTCCCCGTTTGAGAGCCGTCTCGACTGAATCGGCAACACGATGGCGTTTACGCGGATCCACCACCAACCGGTCAACGATTATCTCGATCGTATGTCTCTTCCTCTTGTCGAGCTCGATATCTTCATACAGCGTGCGCACAATACCGTCCACACGAACACGCATAAATCCTTCGCGACGGATTTCATGGAGTACCGTCTTATACTCGCCCCTGCGATTACGGATTACCGGTGCCAAAATCTGAATCCGTGTTCCTTCAGGGAGACTGAGAACCGCTTCGATAATCTGCTCTGCAGTCTGTTGTGTTATCGGCTGTCCGCATTTATAGCAGTGCGGACGACCGATCCGCGCATAAAGTAAGCGCAGGTAGTCGTAAATTTCGGTCACTGTGCCCACTGTGGAACGCGGGTTATGAGAGCGACTCTTCTGATCGATGGAAATTGCCGGTGATAATCCCTCGATAGAATCAACATCTGGTTTGCGCAGCTGTCCGAGAAACTGGCGCGCATATGCAGAGAGAGATTCCACATATCGTCGCTGTCCTTCGGCATAAAGTGTGTCAAAGGCAAGCGATGATTTTCCTGATCCTGAGATGCCGGTGATTACTACTAATTCATTACGCGGAATCTCAAGATCGATATTTTTCAGGTTGTGCTCACGTGCACCTTTGATACGAATGACGTTCATAACCTTTCTTTTAGCTCCTTAATTTCATCGCGTAATGCAGCAGCAAGCTCAAATTCCAGCTGCTGGGCTGCTTGGCGCATCTCTTTCTGTAATGCAGCGATCCTTTTCCGCAATGCATCGCCGCTCAATCTCTTTTCATCGTCCTCTACCCTTGAGGCCTCATAATGATAAGCTACTTGTGGAGAGCGGACCGTCTGCGACGAGAGTCCATGCAGGATGTCAGTAATCTCACGACTGATCGTCTGAGGAATAATCCCATGTTTCTCATTGTAGGCGAGTTGAATGGCGCGACGGCGATTCGTCTCATCGATTGCGCTGCGGATAGAATTGGTGATCTGATCGGCGTACAGAATTACTTTGCCATTGACGTTACGCGATGCACGGCCGATCGTCTGAATCAGCGAGGTGGCAGAACGGAGGAATCCCTCTTTATCAGCGTCGAGGATCGCGACCAGCGACACTTCCGGCAGGTCGAGTCCTTCCCGCAGCAGATTGATTCCCACCAGTATATTGAACTTCCCGGCGCGCAGATCACGTAAAATCTCGATCCGATCCAGGGTATCGATCTCTGAGTGCAGATAACGCGCCTCTTTAGCCATATCAACAAGATATTCAGTCAGGTCTTCGGCCATCCGCTTGGTGAGCGTTGTTACCAGCACGCGTTCCCCGCGCGTTGTCGCGAGCTCTATCTCATCGATCAGATGATCGATCTGGCCTTCGATAGGGTGCACTTCGATCTTAGGATCGACAAGGCCGGTCGGCCGGATGATCTGCTCTGCGATTTGACTACTATAGCTGTATTCATACGGACCAGGTGTAGCTGAAGTAAAGATCACCTGGTTTATTCGTTCTTCGAATTCGGGGAAAGTGAGCGGCCGGTTGTCAAGCGCTGAGGGAAGGCGAAAACCGAAGTCAACCAGTGTCTCTTTACGGGCGCGATCTCCGTGGTACATTGCGCGGATCTGTGGTATTGTCTGGTGCGATTCATCGATCACAAGGAGAAAATCATCGGGAAAATAATCGAGGAGCACAGCGGGCGGTTCGCCGGCAACACGGCCGTCAAGATGGCGGGAATAATTTTCTATCCCCGAACAATAACCCATCTCCTGCATCATTTCCAGATCATATCGTGTTCGCTGTTCCAGGCGCTGCATTTCCAGCAGTTTCCCTTCCCTGTTTAATTGCTCCAATCGTTCTGCCAGTTCTTCTTTGATCGTAGTGATCGCCCGCTGCGTCTTCTCTTGTGGAGATATGAAGTGAGAAGCAGGATAGATCATCACCTGTTTCTCTTTGCTGATAAGCCGGCCGGAGACAGGGTCAAGGATAAAGATCTGCTCGATTGTATCACCGAAGAACTCTATCCGGATAACCCTCTCCTCATCAACAGGGATGATCTCCAATGTGTCGCCGCGTACCCGGAACGTTCCGCGTGCAAAGCCGATCTCATTGCGTGCATATTGGAGAATGACAAGCTCGTGCATCATTTCGTCGCGATCCTGTTCCTCTCCTTGCGTGATAGTCAGCGACATCGCGCCGTAGTTCTCTGGTGAACCGAGACCGTAGATACACGAGACACTGGCGACGATAATCACATCGCGTCGCCTGAGCAGGGCGCTCGTGGCAGCGTGGCGCAGCCGATCGATCTCATCATTGATCGAAGTATCCTTTTCAATATAAGTGTCAGTCTGGGGGATATAAGCTTCGGGTTGATAATAATCGTAATA
>DOHL01000106.1:555-687 GCA_003535305.1 Candidatus Acetothermia bacterium | reverse complement strand
CAATTCATTACATAGCTGAGCCGCTAATGTCTTGTTATGAACGATGAGTAAAGTCGGCCGTTGTACATTGGCGATTACATGCGCAATCGTAAACGTTTTACCTGTCCCTGTTGCGCCGAGGAGGGTCTGGTA
>DOHL01000106.1:0-165 GCA_003535305.1 Candidatus Acetothermia bacterium | reverse complement strand
GCCTCCGGCTGATCTCCGGTAGGAGTAAGGCGTTGTGAAATTTGAAAGTCTAATTTGGTTTCAGTCGTTGTCATAATGCTCCGGTGTTCTTTTTCCCGGGATAGTAACCTAAAAAATACTCCAACTGGGAATAAACAAAACACCCTTATAATTTTACCTGATCAG
>DOHL01000107.1 GCA_003535305.1 Candidatus Acetothermia bacterium | reverse complement strand
TTAACTCAAGCGTGAGGAACCATTAATAGAAAAGCATATCTTTGTTCTGCTTTTCCTTGTTTGTTGCATTATGGCTATATATCTTTATACTTATCATTGTAGTTATTGCTGGAGCGGAAAGAGAATTGCGCAACAACATTAATTCAACTGGTAATGAAATTGGAGGCGAAATGGAGAAACGAAAAGTACAAATAACCGGTGGGGGAACATATTTTATTACCCTGCCGAAGAGATGGGCTAAGCAGGTTGGAGTTGTTCGCAAGTCAGAGATCTCGCTTGCTCCGACTACTGCCGGCAGCCTGCTCGTTGTCCCGGAAGGAGTTAAACGAGACAATCGAGTTGTAATTAATATTGAAGAGAAAGAAGGATCAGTCCTGGAGCGGGCGATAATCGCTGTTTATATCGCGGGATTCGATGTGATTGAGATCGTTGGCAAAAGAATTATCCCTGAAAAACGACGGTTAATACGTAAGACGACGCAATCTCTCGTCGGTCTTGAGATTATGGAGGAATCGCAGGAAAAGATCATCATCCATTGTCTGATTAGCATGCAAGATTTTCCTGCTGATATGACGGTGCGGCGTATCTTCTCCATTACGGAAGCGATGTTGACCGATGCAGTCACCGCGCTGCTGAAAGGGGATGAGGAATTGTCACATGACGTTATCGAACGTGATTCTGAAGTCGACCGGCTCGTATTGGTCGTTGCGCGTGAGTTCCGTCTCCTGCTACGTGATCTGCTCTTAGAAAGTGAAGTAGGGCATTCTCGTCTTCTCTTCCATGCCTACCAATCAGTGGCCAAACAGTTAGAGAGAATCGCTGATCATGCAGTCAAAATATCAAAGGCGTCTCTGACTATGATTGCGCCGGTCGAGCGAGCATTGGTCAAGGAAATAGAAGTTCTTGCCTGCTCTTGTCATGAAATCATCAAGGGGGCGGTCGATTCATTTATGGCCGGTACGCCGGACTTGGCGAACGAGGTTCTCGAGCACCGAACAAAGACCGAGCAGTGGGAGAACAACGCACATCGATTATTCTTTACGCAAGAAAACCCACAGAATATTCCGTCGCTTGCTACTTTGCTCGATAGCCTGTTGCGCATACGGGAGTATGGATTTAATATCGCAGAGATCGCTCTTAATGTCGCTGTACCACAACTTTTGCAGAACCGGCACCTGGAGTGAACTCCCGCTTTAAGATAACCAGTCGACCGGAATTTGTCAATGACTTTGAGGCACTTGCCGGCTGAATTTTGAGTGGTTTCCCGTCGCTTGTTATCGTCTTCGGCAGGTTGATCCATTCTCAACATCCTTCCTCCAGTAGCTTGGTTTCACTCCAAGTCTACCGGATCCGATGTCCGAGGAGGTCAATTTCTGACCGGTGCGTCCAAGCAGAAAGAGGAGATTCTGTTTGCCCTGCAGCTAAAGTTGTAGTAGCATTCTTATATAATCTTGTCTTCATACGTTAAGATTCTATACCTTAACGTATCGTTAGTTAACAGCTATTGATGTGGCGAATAAGAAACAGGGAGGAGAATATAAAAATGCGTGAAGTCACAGTAACTGAAGCATGGAAACAGAAATATCCGGAAAGTATCGTCCTGGCAAGTTCGGTAGATTCTGCTGGTATCCCAAATATTATCTCTTTAGGTTGGAGTATGTGTACCTCATTTGTTCCACCTATGGTTGCAATCTCTATCGGAAAAAACTCGTTATAGCTACAAACTGATTTCAGAGGGAAAGGAGTTCGTCCTCGCTTTTCCAGGTGAAGATATGGAAAGAGAGGTGTTTTACTGCGGCACCCATTCCGGGCGGGACGTCAACAAGTTCAAAGAACTGGGGCTGACCGCGATGACCGCTCGGATAGTAAGCCCTCCTCTGATCGATAAATGTATTGTTAATATGGAGTGCAAAGTAGTTGATCAACTTGACACTGGAGACCATACTATCTTTGTAGGAGAGATTATAACCTCCTATCTATCGGATGAGAAAAAGAAACGTTTATACAATTTAGGGAATGAAAATTTCGGCGGGTTGTAAGGACTGAAGATTGTTCTTATCAGCAATTCATGGTGATTACGGAAACAATCATGTTAACCAAAATCGCCTCAAGAGAGAAAGGAAAGGAGGATGTAATGGGACTGACGGTATTGGAAATTGAAGTTGGAAACCCAGCCAACCCTGAAGTGACAGAAAAAGTGGATTTCCTGATCGACTCTGGGGCCATCTATTCCGTGGTTCCCACCCCCATTTTAGAGAAACTCGGTATCAAGCCCCTGGCGGAAGAGGAATTCCGGCTGGCAAATGGCACCAAGGTCGTCCGTAAGAAGGGCATTGCTCTCTTCAGGTATGGCGAAAGAGTAGGCGGGGCTGATGTCATTTTTGGCAAAGAGGGCGACCATAAGCTCTTGGGCGCGTTTACCCTTGAGGCGCTTGGCCTTGTCCTCGACCCATTGAAGCGGGAATTGAAACCATTGCCGATGCTTCTAGCCGCTCTGTTGAGCGGATAAGTCGAGACGGCAACTTCGGTTAACACGGGCTTCCCGGCTGGGGGCCAAATTCGCCGCCTTTTTGCAACCGCATGGCGCTGATTGGCGGAGACCGTAGACAATCGAAAGGTGACTCGACAGCCACGACACGGCGAACTTCGGGAAACCCGATCACGATACGACGCAGATAGACGGAACAGGAAGCCGGCTTCTTTTTTTCAGGGACATAGAGCATAAAAGACAGATATCAAACGTAATTAAATAGAGGCGGTGTAAATGACAAAGTCCTTCTTTAAACCGTATAAAATTAAAGTTATCGAGCCGATAAAGATTCTATCGCGAGCAGAACGGGAAGAACAGATCCGCGCTGCGGGTTACAATGTATTTAATCTGCAAGCAGAAGATATTTATATCGATTTACTCACTGATTCGGGCACCGGTGCGATGAGCCAGGCACAGTGGTCAGCGCTGATGTCAGGCGATGAGTCGTACGCAGGAAGTCGAAGTTTTGCTTTATTTGACACTGCAGTACGTGATATATTCGGCTTTAACTACATATTACCGACCCACCAGGGCCGAGCAGCAGAAAATATTCTCTTCTCATCCCTGGTTAAGAGAGGTGATGTAGTTCCTAACAATATGCACTTTGATACTACACGTGCCAATATTTTAGCCAACGGCGGAAAACCGGTCGATTTGGTCATCGATGAGGCGTTCGACCCCCATCTTGATCATCCATTCAAAGGGAATATGGATATCGACAAGCTGACATCTCTGATCGTTGAGAAGGGAGTCGCACGCATCCCGCTGATCATGCTCACGATCACCAACAACAGTGGAGGTGGACAGCCGGTTTCACTCGCCAACATACAAGCAGTGAGTGCTGTGGCGCGCCGGCATAAGATCCCGTTCTTCATCGATGCCTGTCGTTTTGCCGAGAACACTCTATTTATCCGCGAACGCGAAGAAGGATATGCCGAGAAAGAACCGATCGAGATCGCAGGTGCGATATTTGCGCTTGCTGATGGCGCGACAATGAGCGCTAAGAAGGATGGTTTGGCCAACATCGGCGGATTCTTGGCGATGAATGATGACTCGATCTTCGAGCAAGCACGGGAAAGACTTATATTGATGGAAGGATTCCCCTCTTACGGCGGTCTTGCCGGGCGGGATCTAGCAGTGATCGCTCACGGGTTATACGAGGCGCTCGATATTCATTATCTACAAGATCGAATTGGCCAGACGCGCTTCTTGGGCGAGCGTCTCAAAAAGAACGGAATACCGATTGTAGAACCGATCGGTGGCCATGCAGTGTATATCGATGCCAAGGCCTTTTTACCTGATCTTCCACAAGCGCAATTTCCTGCTCTGACGATCACAATTGAATTATATAAAGAAGGGGGGATACGCGCGGCAGAAGTGGGGAGCGTAATGTTCGCGCATCAAGACCAGTCGGGTAAAGAGGTCTACCCGCCACTTGAGTTGGTGCGATTGGCGATACCACGTCGCGTCTACACCGAATATCATTTGGAAGAAGTGGTGAGAGCGGCCAGAGCAATTACAGTACGCAAAGGCGATCTCACAGGCTACCGAATCATTGAGGGAGAAGGACCGCTGCGCCACTTCATCGCTCGCTTTGCACCGTGTGTCTAAGAAAGGTTCGAGGAGCGAGGAGCGAGGATCGAGACACCACCTCCTTCCGTCTGCCTGTGCGTTGCACGCAGACAGGTGTCCGCACGCAGACAGGTCATTACCGAACCACGTCCACGGCATTATCGTCATTGTAGGGGCACGACCCCGTGAAGTAGGACTGCACAGAGCAGGCCCTGCACAGTAATTGCGCAGGGCAGGCATGCCGTGCCCCTACGGTGGAACGATTTAGACATTCCGTCACCGGTTCAATCCCGGCCGTGATCCGTCATTCAAATCTGCCGTTACCAAACATATCAACGGGAAATTCGGGGTCAACGGCCAAGAGGCCGGAGCTATGAGCCAAGAGTCGAGGACGTAGGGGCGAACGGCCGTTCGCCCGATAACTGCACAGGGTAGGGGGGTTCATTGGGTTCGTAGAGTTCGTAGGGTCCATGGTCAAGAGTCGGGAGTCAAAGAAAGCTGTTAGCGGTTAGCAGTCAGAAAAAGAAGTCAGAAGGCAAGAGTCAGAGAGTCTGGATGTAGGGGCGTATTGCAATACGCCCCTACGAGAACCGTCCACGGTGTTATCGTCATTGTAGGGGCACGGCCCCGTGAAGTAGGACTGCACAGAGCAGGCATGCCGTGCCCCTACATCCGGACTACACCCACAAGCCCTGACCCCAAATTTCCGTTTCAGCTATGTGGTGGAGTGACCAATCCCTGATATACTTATCAGCGGAAAAGGATTATGAATAGACCACTTACTGATATTCATCTCACAGAACGCCGTTCTAATGTCCAAGTGTGTTTGCTATTTACCAAGCAACAGGAACATAGCGAGAACGGGCAGGTATTTGAAGGCCCGCGCAACACTCCGTTGGAATCATTTTTGCGGTTCGCCTTCCCTGACTGCGATGACCCACCAGTAGCAGGAATCATCGATGGTAAATTACGTGAATTGACGCAGCCAATAACCCATGATGTCGATGTTGAGCCGGTCTTTCTCTCTGATTCCGATGGAATACGTATCTATTGCCGTACTCTCTCTTTCCTGCTCATCGTGGCTACACACCAGCTCTATCCTGATGCACGTCTATTTATCGACTACTCTGTGCCTTATGGTGGGTACTTCTGTAAGGTGGAGGGCAGAGAGAGCTTCTCTTCCCAGGAACTGCGTGCGATCAGAACCCGAATGGAGCAACTTGTGGATAAGAATCTACCCATCCGGCAAGAGAATCTCTTGTTAGAAGAGGCTTGCTCGCTCCTTGCCGCTCGCGGAGAAAAGAGTCAAGTGCAGTTACTCCGCCGCTATCAGAAAAAAGATATATCTCTCTATACCCTTGCCGGGTTTAGCGATTATTTCTACGGACACATGCTTCCATCGACCGGATATCTCACCAGATTCGCATTGGAGCCGTTTGCCGGCGGGTTCGTCTTACGCTTTCCCCGGCGAGAGGAGCCGACCAAGATCGCTCCGGCGCAATCTTTTACTGTTCTACGAGAAGTCTTTAGTGAATACGGCCAATGGTTAAGTCTTCTTGATGTGCGACATGTGGGAGATCTCAACGAAGCGATCTCCACCGGGCGCATAGAGGAGATTATGCTCGTCTCTGAAGCGCTCCATGAAGGGAAAATCGCCCAGATCGCTCGCTCGTTGACCGAGCATTATACCGATGGATATCGCACAGTCTTTATCGCCGGGCCCTCCTCATCCGGCAAGACTTCGTTTGCCAAGCGCCTTGCCGTGCAATTACTCGCCCATGGGGTTAGCACTCATCTACTGTCGCTGGACGATTATTTCTTGCCGTACGATCAACTGCCACGTGATGCGCAAGGAGAAGTGAACTTCGATGCTTTATCAGCGTTGGACCTGCCTCTCTTTGCTCGTCACCTATGTGATCTTCTGGCAGATAAATCGGTTAATCAGCCACACTTTGATTTTCTTACTGGTGAACGGAAGAAAGGCTTATCGATCCGACTCACTAAAGACCAATTGGTATTGATCGAAGGAATTCACGCGCTCAATCCGGAACTTTTACGTGCCGGCCGGCAAGAGAAGGTCTTGCGTATCTTTGTCTCAGCGATAACTCAGCTCAATCTCGACAGTCATAACCGTATCTCTACGACCGACACCCGTCTGATTCGACGCATTGTGCGTGATGCGCTCTTTCGCGGGTATTCTGCAGAGGAGACCCTCTCGTTGTGGAAGAATGTCCGTCGAGGAGAGAAAGAGAATATCTTCCGTTACCAGGAAGAGGTGGACGTAATGTTCAACTCTGCGTTAGTCTATGAGCTATCCGTCCTCAAGCCTTTTGCTGAACCACTATTATTGCAGGTACGAGACCCCAAGCGGCGCGTAGAGGCTGAACGCCTGCTCTCTTTTCTCCAGTGGTTTGAGGTATACGAAAGCGATGCAATTCCTAATAATTCCATCCTGCGTGAATTTATCGGTGGATCTATTCTTGCTGATTTCAGATTATAAGCATCCCACTTTTGTGATTAGGCAGCGGTTTCAGCGCGAATCCCCTCTGCAGCGATCAATCCGGTGACTGCTGCATAGACGATTCCGCGCGAGTAGCCGGATGCATCTCCTGCTATGTAAAATCGGGAACACCCTGTTTCCATCGTTGTCGATAATGGATAGCGCGTATCATAAAATTTTATTTCCGGTGCATAGAGGAGGGTATTGTCAGCGCTCAGTCCCGGAATGATATAATTGAGCTTATCCAGACCCTCGCTCAAGTTAACAACGACACGGCTGGGAAGGGCCATCGAAATATCTCCTGGTGTTACATCTTTTAAGGTCGGAGTTATCGCTGCCCGACGTATCCGCTCTTCAGTTGAACGCCGGCCGTCTTTTAGATCCTTCAGTCGCTGCAAGATAGGCTTTCCTCCGCCGATTGTTGTTGCCAGCTGGGCGATCGCGCGACCGTACTCAGTTGTGTCCTCCACTGGATTTGTGAGTTCAATGTGCGATAACAACGCAAAATTTGTGTTGTTGGTCTTCTCATCGTTCTCTGCATGGCCGTTGACGAGAACATAATCAGAGTAACTCTCTTGTACGACAAATCCACGTGGATTGGTGCAGAAACTACGCACCATGTCGTCGTAAGTCTCGGTGCGCATCCGCAGCTTGGCGTCGTACATGATCTTTTCGATCGGAGCATAGATCTCAGCGGGAAATTCGACGCGAATCCCCACATCGATCGGACCGTATTCTGTCATAATATTCAACCGGCGAGCCTCTTCGCGTAACCAATAGGCGCTTGCCCGTCCCGGTGCAGCCAGCAGATATTTTGCTTCGATCGTCGTACTGCCGGAAAGAACAAACAGATCTCCGCGCTTTTCGATTCTTTCAATCGGATTTACAAGCGAAAAGGCGATTCCTCCATCGCGCAAATAGTGGTAGAAACGATCGATGATCACCCGTACTTTACTAGTTCCCATATGGCGTTGACGCCCGCTGATAAACTCAATTCCGTAGCGGCTCGCTTCTTTTTTCAATTCGAACAGACTAGCAGGATCCTCACCTGAATATCTTTCCGGAGCGCCGAATTGGGTGAATACCTCATCTATCTTGTCGATATACAGTTGAATTGCTGTTGCATCGCGACTGAGACTCGCCGGATCTCCTCCGATTTTAGAGGTGAGATTGAGCTTGCCATCGGAGAACGCTCCTGCCCCTCCGACGCCGAAACTTATATGTTTGCGCTGCATCGGTTCTTCACCGCGATCGATGAGAATTACTTTTAATCCCGTTTCCCGTAACTCATAGGCAGCAAATAATCCAGCCGGCCCGGTGCCGATGATCGCTACATCGTATCGCATTGGAGCACCTTCCATAGTTCTGCTGATTCACGCAATTCAAAATCAGGGATAAGTTCCGCAACAGGCTTCCCATCCGGGTTTATCCACACGGTGTGTAGTCCTGCCTGTTTCGCCCCTGCCACATCCATCTCCAGGGAGTCTCCGATATAAAGAGCATGCTGCGGGGAGATATCAAGTTTTTGCAGCATGGAAGCGAATATCCGCTCATCCGGCTTATAGATACCGATATCACCGGCAACGATAATCTCATTGAACAACGACTCGATCTTTAACACATCGATCTTCGCCCACTGCATATCCGACGGTCCATTAGTGATCAAGCCGAGGCGGAAGCGGTGACGCAGTCTTTCCAATAACTCACGTGCTCCGTCGAACATGCGCAGACTCGCCAGCCGAAGATTAAAGTAACATTCTGCCAAACGCAGTGCTGTTCGCTGGTCAGCCTCCCCGCGCTCCTGCAGTAATTTGATCCACACCTTTTTATGGATCGTTGTCGCCCGTCTTTGCTTGGCCTCTTCTTCGCGCCATATTTCAGCATACCGCGCAGCGCTGCCGCAAAGATCCCCAAGAAGATCATGATCGACGTTACATCGAAGAAGCGATCTTCTCATCGCTTCTTCGATCGTTACTGTGTATGTACATAAAGTTCCGTCCAAATCAAAAATTGTCGCTTGTATGTCCATGTTGACCAATCCTCGCCGGTAGATTATCCTTCAGTAATAAAGTGGCAGACTGTTAATAGTAGAAGGGAATCGATCTTAAGTCAAGGAGCAATTATGCGAATCTCAGGTGGAGATAAGAAAGGACATAAACTTCTGTGGGATGTGTCTGGAACCAGACCGATGCGGGAGTTCGTTCGCATCGCCCTGTTCAACATTCTACAGAAAGTCGTTATAGGAGCGCGGTTTCTCGACCTGTTCGCCGGAACAGGGAGTGTCGGGCTGGAAGCTCTCTCCCGTCGAGCAGCAGAGGTTCTGTTTGTCGACCATTCAGCTGCTGCCTGCGCGATCATCCGCAAGAATCTTAAGGCGCTGCAGCTTGTTTCTTATGGACGTGTCTACCAGGAAGATTTTCTCGATGCATTGGACCGGTTTTATCGCCGTGGTCGCTCATTTGAGATCATCTTTGTTGGTCCTCCTTACAACGCCGGACTCGCTGATCAAGCCATCCAGAAACTCGGGGAGCTTCCGCTCGTCGCAGAAGACGGTATCGTTGTCACTGAAGTCTATAAACGGGAAGCGATGAAAGAGATTTACAATGATCTGATCTTGTTTGATAGGCGTGAATACAATGATAATCTCCTCCTCTTCTATCGTCGCGCCGATTGACAAATCCGGAAAAATCTAACCTTGGAATGACGGCACAGAGCCTTGGAATCGTCTTCTACTCCGAACCACAAGGCTTTCTTTCTGCTTTCTTTGCTGACCACTGATAGCTAACTGCTTTTTTAGCTTTTAGCCAT
>DOHL01000108.1:11460-12839 GCA_003535305.1 Candidatus Acetothermia bacterium | reverse complement strand
ATAATGATCGTATCTTCTGGTCGCGGGCCGGTGGAGATAAGTGATAGCGGGACTCCCAGCGCCTCTGTGATCATATCAATATAGTGACGGGCGGCCGTCGGCAATGCACTCAATCGCTCAATTCCGGCTATCTCTTCTTCCCAGCCTTCTACCTCTTTATAAAGCGGCTCACAGATGGCTAATTCCTCAGCTGATGTAGGGAAATAGTCGATCTCTTCTCCGGCCAACCGGTAAGCATAAGCGACCTTTAATTTCTCAAACCCAGACAGAATATCGAGCTTAGTGAGGGCAAAGTCACTAAGATCGTTCAGGTAAACGATGTGAGTGAGAGCGACCAAGTCGAGCCACCCACAACGGCGCGGCCTACCGGTAGTGGCTCCGAACTCTCCTCCTTTGGCCTGCATCATCTTTCCCAAATGATCGGTTAATTCGGTGGGAAAAGGCCCGTTGCCGACACGGGTAGTATAAGCTTTGATCACACCGAGCCGCCTGTTAAGCGCCGATGGGGGAACGGTTCCTCCGGCGATCACTCCTGCCAAGGTGGTAGAGGAAGAGGTGACATAAGGATAGGTGCCGCAGTCGATATCAAGAAGAGCTCCTTGAGCTCCTTCAAATAAAATTTCTTTGCCGCTGTTGATCCCTTGCCTGATCATCGTCGGTATATTGGTAATCAGCGGGATAAGCAAAGCAGCCGCTTGCTGTAATTGAGCAAAGAGAAGATCGACATTAAGTGACTGTATCTCTTCTACTGCAGGCCATATAGATTTAAGAAAATCGATTTTAGCTGTCAGTTTCTCTTGCAATATCGCCGGCTGTTTAAGGTCGCCGGCTCTGATTCCAGTGCGGTCAATCTTATCCCGATATGTGGGGCCGATACCTCTCTTTGTAGTACCTATCTTCGCTGCACTCCCCTCGATCTGTTCGAGAATACGGTGATAAGGCAGGATAAGATGAGCTGTATCGGCAATGTATATCTGCGGGACGCTGCTGTGCTTGGTGACGGCATCTATTTCACGTTGCAAAACCTCGATATCAAGGACCACTCCGCCGGCCAATATATTCGTCTTCTCCGGATAAAGGGCGCCTGCCGGGATTAAATGGAATTTGAATTCTCTTCCCCGATCGATCACTGTATGGCCGGCATTGGGCCCGCCGTTGAACCGGACAATGATATCCGCTTTGCGCGCAAGAAGATGAGTAATCTTCCCTTTTCCTTCATCCCCCCATTGCATACCCAATATTGCAGTCGCACTCATCGTTGTCTCTCCTTTTTGGCGATTGTCGCGGGCTTTGCCTATTACCCATTATTTTCTAATCTGCGTTTATCTGTGTTCAAATGGAAATTTCTACTTTTAAGCCCAGATTATGTATTAACCGCA
>DOHL01000108.1:748-11079 GCA_003535305.1 Candidatus Acetothermia bacterium | reverse complement strand
TAAAACAAAAGAAAAACTCCATTTTGTTATTTTTCTCTGTGCCCTCTGTAGTTTTATTAACGCATATTTTAGGTTAAGTCAACGCGCAAAAAAGTCGCCTTCTACAATTCCTGTGGGTAATTATCCGGTCGATTGTGGAACATCGCATGGATCGTGGCGATAAATGCTTCTTTGATCTGCGCGATATCAGAGAGAGAAAGCGGAGACTCATCGAGTTGCTTATCAGCGATTTTCTCTGCTATGATCTTCTCCACGCAGGCCGTAATCTTGCTGTCATTGTCATTACCATTATTTCCATTCAGCACGTGCGTCGCTGCTTCGACAGAATCTGCAAGGAGGACGATCGCTGTCTCTTTGGTATGCGGGCGTGGCCCGGAATAGCGATATTCTGCTTCGCCAACCGGCTTCTCCGCCTTATTCTCCTGCATCGCCTTGGAGTAAAAGTAACGGATTAATGAAGTCCCATGGTGGGTGATGATAAATTGGATAAGGTCATCTTTCAGTCCTCCTTGGCGAGCAAGTTTGATTCCTGCTTTCACGTGGGAGAGCAGTACGTCTTTACTCTCTTCTGAAGAGATATCATCGTGCGGATTTGCTCCGTTGCGTTGATTCTCGGCGAAAAATTGAGGCTGCGACAGCTTGCCGATATCGTGGTAGTAACCACCGACACCGGCCAATAGAGGATTAGCGCCGATAGCGCGGGCTGCACTCTCTGCGAGTGAGGCCACATTTTTGCTATGGTGGTAGGTGCCCGACGTCTCTGTACGTAAGCGACTCAATAGTGGATGCTCAGGATTTAACAGTTCGGTTAACCCGATTGGACTTGTCTGCTGTGTTAAGTACTCACATGCCGAGATCGACCCCATAGCGATCAGCGCTGCGATAACTCCCCCGACCACAGCTAAAAAAAGATCGAATGAAAATAGAGCGACAGAGGAGATCGTAGCGAAAGCGAGAAATCCGATGGCATTCACCGCGGCAATTAGTCCGCCGGTCTTCAAGATATCAGTATTCCGCCGTAATTTTCGAATGCCGACCACACTCGCAATTCCACTACCTATCACAGCGATCGCCCCTCCCAATCCCAGAGTAAGCCCCCACACACCTGTGGCGAAGAGTATCATGATCAATGCTGTCTCTTCATCGATAAAAACAGCAGTCAATAAGGGAATAATGGCGATCGGGAGAAAGAAGGGGGTTATCATATCTCCTCCCTGGCTGAGAAACGTAATAAGTACCCCTAAACCGATCAAGAAGCGAAATTGCTGCCTGGTGAATCGTTGACTCGTTTCACGGAGATAGAAGACGGCCAAGCCGGTGATGATAGTCAACCCCAAACCCTGAGTCGCCAATACAGACCAGCCGATAAAGATCGGCCAACCATCGTAGCGGACATCAAAAGCGGTCAGCGCAACGGTAAGAGCGGCAAATGCCGCGGTAAAGGCAACGCTCGTTCTTCGCGCCGGTTTATACATAAAGAGCGACTTTGCCGTGCTGCTGCTTGCCGGTCGTAAACGGAAAATAGAACGCCGGTTAAATCTTCTCATTGTACTTATTTACCGCGGAACCTGCCGGCAGGGCGAAACCCTTATCAACTTCAACGAACTCATGAAGAACTTGGCAGATATATCCTTCACAGCCATGCCGTCGATCTGGTCGAGATTTTTCCATTCCCATCTCAGCGTTCTCCGCGGCAAGCAAATACTTTTCATCTTATTCAGCTTGTTCACGCCGCGTCTTCTCTTCTGCTGTTGCGTAAGCGGAAATGATCTTCTTTACCAGTGAGTGGCGTACTACATCGGTCTTATCCAAGTAGATAAACTCGATTCCGTCGATCTCTTTAAGAATCGCTTGGGCTGTTACCAGACCGGAGCGGTCATGCTCAAGATCGATCTGTGTGATATCACCGGTTATTACTGCATGGGAATGAAGCCCCAAGCGGGTAAGGAACATCTTCATCTGTGCTTGAGTGGTGTTTTGCGCTTCATCGAGAATAATGAAACTGTTATTGAGCGTCCGGCCGCGCATAAAAGCAAGCGGCGCTATCTCAATACGATTATCCTTTTTGAGCCACTCAACCTCTCTTCCCGGCAGCATATCATAAATTGCATCATAAAGCGGACGCAGATAAGGATTCACCTTCTCTTGGATGTCACCGGGAAGGAAGCCGAGCTCCTCCCCTGCTTCTACTGCCGGTCGAATGAGTACGATCCGTTTCACTTTTTCCTGCTTGAGGTAATCGATCGCTTTCGCCACTGCCAGGTAAGTCTTGCCGGTACCGGCCGGGCCGATGGCAAAAACAACATCATTCTCCTCTATCGCATTGACATAACGTAATTGCCCGATCGTCTTGGCGCGGATTTCTTCCCCCCAATGAGTTACTTGTACGACATCTGAGAGCACTCCGCGCACGGTTTTGCCATCCTTTATCTTCTCGATCATATATCGCACATCGGTTACTGCCGGGACATGGTTGGTCTCGATAATATCGAGGAGATTATCGAATACCGAACGTAACCGTTCCACATCGTCAGGCGCTCCTTCAATCCTGATCACATCGCCACGGGCGATGATCTTCGTTGGAAACTCTTTTGTGATCTCCTTTAGATTGCAATTGAATTGACCGAGAAGCGCGGTCGCCTCCTCATTATTTTTGAGAATTATCTCTGCTACTGTTTTATTCGTTTCTTTTATGTTCACTCACTCCTAACAAAAATTCTTGCTGTTGGTCACTGCGATCGGTCTTTGTATGCATGCGGGTCAACCAAGTAGTTACAAGCTCTCCTTCTTTGATCCCTGCCGGTTCATCGATGAGATGGGTATCGATGTAACCTCTGGTATACCCGCGCCAGCGACCATCATGGCTGCGTCCTTCGACCAATATCTCTTCCTTTTTACCCAGAAAACTTCTCTTTATTCGGGCTCTCTCTTTACACGCCAGATCATTAAGAATCTTACTCCGGCTACTCTTTTCTGTTTCACTCACCTGCGAGGGAAACAGAGCAGCGGCTGTCCCCGGTCGTGAAGAATAGCGAAAGATGTGCAGATTTACAAAACCAATCTCTTCTATCAACGTACAGGTGCGCGTAAATTCCTCTTCGGTCTCACCGGGAAAACCGACGATCAAGTCCGTTCCGAAAGTTGCATCGTCAAGCATCTCTTTGATCTGCGTAATCCGTGATCGATAAAAGGCTGTATCATACCCCCGTCTCATAGCAGCTAAGATACGATCAGCGCCGCTTTGGAGCGGGATATGAAAATGAGGACAAGCGCGGCTGTCAGCAGCAAAGAGAGAGATCAACTCATCCGTTATTCCGTGAGAATCAATCGATCCCAACCGCAGACGTCTGAGCCCATCGATCTCAAGGAGGGAGACGAGCAGGGAGGGAAGGTCAGTCGATGGAAGATCATCCCCGTATTGGGCAAGGTTGATACCAGTGAGGATGATCTCAGGATAACCGTTAGTTACCAGTTGACACGCCTCTTTTTTTGCGATGGCAATGGGTTTACTCTGTGTCGATCCGCGAAGCTGTGTCACCCGGCAAAAGGAACATGCGCTGTTGCATCCATCTTGTACTTTGAGAAAGGCACGTACCCGTCCAGTCTGACGGCGGATCGTCTCTCTCTCCCATCCTTTCTGCGTCGGCGCCGACAGATATCCGCGTTCTCTTGTCAGTGATCGATCGACGATCGTTTTAATCTGCGTCTTCAACCCATTATCGAAGACGATATCAACCCCTTCCATCTTTGCTATCTCTTTTCCCGTTGCTTGTGCCATGCACCCGGTAACCAGAACTTTGACCGGTCGACCGTTCCGTCTTACCCGACTGATCAACTGACGTGATTTGCGCTCGCTGAGAGCAGTAACAGCACAGGTGTTGATCACATAAATGTCGGCTTCATCATCAACGAGCCGGCAAATCGGTTCCAGTTGTTCGCGCATCAGTTGCGTTTCGTATTGATTGACTCTACACCCAAGGGTGCGAAAAGCGACCCGCGGCATTCGGTTGGTATTGTTTTTCTCTTTCATCTATGTCTCTTTACAGTAAAGCGATATATCCGGACCGGTGTCTTTAGTGGTATCCCCGCCTTCATGCGAGCGATGCGTAATTGTTCCTCTACAGTAATTATATCAGGTAGATCAGGGAGAAGCAGACCGCGCCGCTCTCCTGCCTCTACAAGCAGGCCAAATTGCTTTGGGTCAAGATCGTCTTCTGTGCATTTCTCAGGAGGAGATAGAAGATCGACTGTGTAGTCGATCGTTGCTAATTCTACTTCTTTAATCGGGGGAAATCGATGGTCCAGCGTAGCAGCTCTGATCGCATTGGCAATGATCTCCTCTGCTATATTCTCTTTCTCTGGGAGGAAAGTGCCGATACACCCGCGTAATCTACCCTCTTTTTTGAGAGAGACAAAGACACCGGCTTGTTCTTTCATCGCCAAAGGCAAAGGATCCGGAGGAACAATCGCCTCACCGCAGCGGATATACGTCTCAACAGCTGTTTTTGCAAGTTGAACAAAGTTATCCATCGATAGTTTGAGACAACCATCTGACTCCTAAGATAGAATGTATATTGATTATGTTACTCTCTTCCGCAACGATGGACGCTCACCCTCCTCGATCGGTAAGGGTAAGGATACCATCATCCGGCATATTGTCAACTATATAGTTGACATTTCCTGCTGAAACCAGTAAATTATAAGGGAAAATCACCAGCAAAAGTAAAAGAGAGCTGGTCAAAGCGCAAAAAAAAGGGGGGGGAATGAAAATACGGATCGCTATTATCAGCGGAGTAGTAATACTAGGATTAGCGCTTGTCGCCGGGTGGTTCTTTATCGCGCAGCGTGGTATCGATCGTCTTTTCCGCGCCGAAGAACGAGCGAATATTCTCGTTCTCGGCCTCGATTACGTAGAAGGAATTACCCGTAGCGATACTGTCGTCGTTGTGAGTGTAACTCCGCAAGGAGAGGTGTCGCTCCTTTCTGTGCCGCGTGATTTGCGGGTAAGATTTCCTGATGGCACTTTTACTAAGTTGAACTTTGCCTATCCGCAAGGTGGTGGAGAACTGACCCGTCAGGTCGTCAGTGATTTATTGGGAATTCCAATTCAGTTTTATCTTGCTATCGATTTCGAGGGGTTCGCTCAAATCATCGACCTTCTCGGAGGAGTGACGCTTGTCGTCGAAGAACCGATGTATTACGTTGATCAGGCTGCTGATCCCCCGATTCATATCAATATCGCGCCGGGAAAACAGAAACTTGATGGCGCCACAGCGCTCGATTTCGTCCGCTACCGTGATTTCATCTATGCTGATATCGGACGCATGAGACGCCAGCAACAGCTTTTGACCGCCTTATGGAAGAAGGGTCTCCATCGGCAAGATTTCGCTACAATAAGGGGATTGATCAGAACTGCGCGGGATCATCTACAGACGAATCTCTCTGTATTCGATATGTATGATCTGGCAAGAATAATCCACGCTGCGCAAATAGAGGAATTTCAGATGGCGGTCGTGCCGAGCACTCCAATCCGCATCGATGGAGTAAGCTATCAGCAAATAGAAGTCGTCAAAATGGCGCAAGTCGTAACTGAGATCGTCAAACAGGTCGATATATTAACACGGAGCGAGATATCGGTAAGTGTGTTGAATGGGAGTGGTGTTCGCCTTCTGGCCTCTCATACCGGGGCTTTCCTGCGCGAGTTGGGTTTCGTTGTGCCGCATGTGGGAAATGCAGACGCCTTTGACTATCAAAATACATACATCATTACCCTTGCTGGAATCGAGCGCAAAGCACAACTACTCAAAGATGTGCTGCCTCCCGGCACATTAATTGTCTCTCCTGAAGAGTTCGGGCCGCGCTACAGAGCGGTGCGCGAGCGAGTGCCTGCTGGAACCGATCTCCTCCTTATTGTGGGAGAAAGGTTCGCGGTGCCCAATGGATGATCTTCTCCTGCTAAGAGAAGCGATCGCGCTTATTGACGATAAGAAGGGTGAGGACGTGATCGTCCTTGACATGAGAGATACCTCTATGCCGGTCAGCTATTTTCTGATCGCTTCGGGCGATAATCCAACGCATGTGCAGGCAATCGTCAATGCCCTGTTGTCCGCTCTCCCTTTACAAGCAATTCACAAGGAAGGAGCCGCAGAGCGCAGTTGGGTTCTCCTTGATTACGGTAGTTTAGTAATCCATATCTTTCAACGAGAAATGCGGCAGTTTTATGATCTCGATTCGTTGTGGAACGATTGTATGATCGACATTAAGCAATCCTGTTACGTAGTACACCAAGAAAACTCCTCTATGTAAAAGAATACTTCTTTCCTGCAACCCGTTTTGTTATGGACTGGATAGGACTCATCGTCGCATTGATCATTATGGCCATCGGCTTGGCCGGCTTGCTGCTGCCGGTCTTGCCAGGCGCGCCGTTGATTTTGTCCGGGATGGTCGTCTATGGTCTGCTGGCGGGTTTTTACGAACTGGGATTAGGATTCTGGATTGGGCAGGCAATACTTGTCGCGCTCATATATGCAGTTGATTATATTGCGGGCATGGTCGGAGTGAAGCGATACAACGGTTCCCGCGCAGCTGTTGTCGGCAGCATAGTCGGCATAGTCATCGGGCTCTTTACATTGGGATTTATCGGCATAATTATCGGCCCTATATTGGGAGCGATAGCAGGTGAATTTATCGCCAAAGGTTCATTGGAACAAGCACTGAAGGTCGGCGTCGGCGCATTCGTCGGAATCGCCGGTGGTGTGATTGCAAGGTTGATCATCGGGATCGTAATGATCACCGGCTTCTTGTTAGCAGTGATGTTGTAAAATTTGCGGGAGCTTCAGCTTTCTTTCTCTCGCCAAGATCACCCCACGTTGTTTTCATGGATGTTGACATGGTAGTCCTTCTCCGTTATTATATTAGCAGACAGGTAGCATGAGTGCTAAAATAACCTAAATGAGACAATTATGGAAGAGAGACAAAACCTGATCTTAAAAGCGATCATTGATCATTATATCAAGAAACAGGAGCCGGTATCTTCGCGTACCCTTCTCCGGGATTATAACTTGCCGATCAGTTCCGCCACAGTGCGTAACAACATGAATAAACTGGAGGAGAAAGGGTATATTGAAAGGGCTTATTCATCTGCCGGACGGACTCCGACGCCCAAGGGATATCGGTTTTTCGTAAACTGGTTATTAGAGCTTTCAGAGGTGATCCAACAAGATTCATTTCAGGTGATTGAATCCTATCAGATGAAATACTTTGATATCGATGACTTATTACAGCATACCGCACTGTTGCTCGCCAATACAACAGAAGTGGTAGGGTTCGTTATCCCTCCGCAGCTGGAGGAGACCAAATTTGACTACGTGACCATTACCAGCCAACGTCCGCAAGCAGTGTTAGTGGTGATCGTATCTGATTTGGGGTTCATTGAAAGTGGTATTACGGAACTCGAAGAACACCTGTCTATCGATGAGATCGATGAAGCTACCGCCGTCATCAACTACAATTTCCATGGGATGAAGTTGGAAGATTTACGAACTTTGGCCTACGGCAAAGACCATGAGGGTTGGCATAGTAAGGCAGTAAGTAGTATAATGATTGTTTTGGGAAATTTGCTGAAACGGAAACTGCATCGCCATATTTACTGTGAAGGCATCTATAACATGGTAAAGAAAGCGGAAGGAATCACTGCTGAAGAATCATTGCGTAACCTGACCGGATTGATCGAGTTAATAGATGATGAAGGGTCGTTTATCGAAGCGATCACCGAAATCCGACAGGGACAGACGGGCATCGTCGCATCTATCGGCGATTATCCGCTTGCTGATATTAGTGATTATGCGATTATAACGGCTGATTACGGGACACATGCCGGAGTTTTGGGGGCTATCGGGCCGTTATGGATGGATTATGCAAAAGCAGTTTCTGCTACCAGCTATTTTGCGCAGCGACTGAAAGGAGTATTGACCACAACTTAAAAAGTCTAAATTATGGAATAATTTCTTTTTATTGAACCAGGAGGTGACGATAAATGGACATAACAGTTAATGAACAACAAGTTGACGAAAAACAGCTTGGGGATACACCTACTCCAAACAAGCAAGATAAACTTGCGGAAAAAGAAGAAGAACAGAAAGAGCTAATCGATCGGCTCAAGCGGCTTCAGGCCGATTTTGAAAATTACAAGAAACGGGCGGCAAAAGAGATGCTCTTCCTTGAAAAGAGAGTCTCTGATCGGGAAATTCTCTCTTTCCTTCCGTTATACGACAATATGAAACGAGCCTTTACTTCCTTTAACGGCAATGATGACACAGAAGCGTTCGTCAAAGGGATGGAGAAGATATTTGCCCAGCTTGACGATATATTGCGGCAGAAAGAGATTACCCCAATTGAAGCGGTCGGGAATCTCTTTGATCCTGTCTGTCATGAAGCGCTGCTTACAGTTCCTACAGACAAAGAGGACAAGATAATTTTAGAGGAGTTTGAACAGGGATACTACAGATCCGGCCGTGTTATCAGGCCGAGCAAGGTGAAGGTCGGTAAAAAGCAGACGGAGGATGATAAATAATGAGCGAAAAGATAATCGGCATAGATCTTGGTACTACCAATTCGTGCGCAGCAGTAGTTGAGGGCGGTGAGGCGGTTGTAATTAACAGCGCTGAAGGAGAACGCGTCACCCCTTCAGTCGTTGCATTTACCGACAATAACGAGCGCTTGGTGGGAAGGTTGGCCAAGCGGCAAGCGGTCACCAACCCGGCGCATACCATTGCTTCGATCAAACGAAAGATGGGCACTGACCATCGAATCAAAATCGAGCATAATGGTAAAGTTGATCAGTACTCACCAGAGCAGATTTCAGCAATGATTCTCCAGAAGTTAAAGCAGGATGCGGAAGCACATCTGGGAAGAAAGATATCCAAAGCAGTAATCACCGTTCCTGCTTATTTTAACGATTCACAGCGTCAGGCGACGAAGGATGCCGGTAAAATTGCCGGTTTGGAGGTGCAGCGGATCATCAATGAACCGACTGCTGCATCACTCGCCTACGGCCTGGATAAGGAAGGAGAACAGACTATCCTTGTTTACGACCTTGGAGGAGGGACTTTCGACGTCTCTATTCTGGAGATCGGTGAGGGAGTATTTGAAGTATTAGCTACTGATGGTGATGCACAATTAGGCGGAGATGATTTTGACAAGCGGATCATCGATTGGTTGGCCGATGAATTTCGGCGTGATACAGGGATTGATCTACGCAGCGATCCCAGCGCGAAGCAACGGCTAAAAGATGCTGCAGAAGCCGCAAAGATGGAGCTTTCGTCCCGTATGGAAACGACGATCAATCTGCCCTATATCACCGCAGATCAGACCGGTCCTAAACATTTGGAGAAGCGACTCACACGGGCCAAGCTGGAACAATTGATCGATGATCTTCTGATGCGGACCACCAACATCGTGGAGGCCACACTACAGACAGCCGGTAAGGATGCTGATACAATTGATCAACTGGTGCTGGTAGGGGGGTCCATCCGCATTCCTAAAGTGCAAGCACTATTGGAAAAGATACTTCCCGGCAAGATCAATAAGGAGATCAACCCGGATGAGGTCGTCGCCCGCGGTGCAGCAATTCAGGGTGCAATACTGACCGGTGATGTCGATGAGTTAGTCCTTCTCGACGTAACTCCGCTGACACTCTCGATCGAGACATTAGGCGGTGTTGCTACTCCGCTCATTGAACGGAACACGACGATCCCCACTGAAAAGACAAAGACATTCACCACAGCAGAAGATAATCAACCGAGTGTGGAAATCCATGTCGTTCAGGGAGAGCGGAAGATGGCCGCTGATAACAAATCACTGGGAAAATTCCAGCTCTCTGGCATACCTCCTGCGCCGCGAGGAATTCCGCAAATAGATGTCATCTTCAATATCGACGCCGATGGAATACTCCATGTCACCGCGCAGGATAAAGCAACGGAGAAGAGCGCCTCGATCACGATCACAGATAGCTCTCGTCTCTCAGAGACAGAAATCAAACAGATGCAGCAAGAAGCAGAGGCACATGCCGAAGAGGATAAGCGCCGGGCTGAGGAGATTGAAATTCGCAATCAGGCCGATCAGCTTATTTACTCGGTGGAGAAGAGCTTAAATGAGCTGGGAGAGAAGATATCGCAGGAGAAACGCGCGGAGATAGAAGAAAAAGTGCGTCGCTTGCAGGGAAAATTATCGCAACAGACACCAAGCGAAGAGATAAAGAAAGCGATAGATGAACTGGCAACGGCTTCGCATCAGCTTGCCGAAGAGGCGTATAAAGAGGCGCAGAGCGCTGC
>DOHL01000108.1:0-413 GCA_003535305.1 Candidatus Acetothermia bacterium | reverse complement strand
AGAGGCGCAGAGCGCTGCCAAGCCTGAATCCGATGCTGAGCAAGGCGCAGAAGATGAGTATGTGGAAGCGGAGCGGGAAGAGTGATTTTAAGGATCATCTCCAAAAGAGTTGGCAGGATTATAAAGGGTCAAGGAGTCAGGTGTCAAGAAGTCAGGAAGTCGAGTAAAATACCAAAGCGCTTATTAAATCATCAGAAAGAAAAGCGCTCGAACCCTGTAGGGGCAGGCCCCCATGCCTGCCCTGCACAATTACTGTGCAGGGCCTTCCCTGTGCAGTCCTACTTCACGGGGCTACGAACTTTCTGACTCCGGCCTCTTGGCCGCTGACCCCCTCTTGACTCTCAGAAAAGTTGGGCCGACACAGAGGACGGCCCCTAGCGCGCCCGGCAGGGTGTGTGGTCAGAGACAATAAA
>DOHL01000084.1 GCA_003535305.1 Candidatus Acetothermia bacterium | reverse complement strand
CTGTATCACTCCGTTTTCACCGTTACCTCCATGGAGAGCGATAAATGCTATTTCTATCCCGCGCAGTCCGGGAACAAAGTCGTCAGAAGATGCAATTTTGATAGCACGAGAGCGATATCCACTCGTTTGCAGCGCCGCAAGGACAGCACTGCCCGAGCGACACGAGATCTCCCTTTCCGTTGAATCTCCACCAAAGAGAACTCCGATTGTCGCCTTTTTTAACCTCTTCTCTATCATCCCAGCGTGATATTATAGACAGTTATTCGGTAACAGGCAATCTATATCTGTTATCATACAGCGGCGCAGCTGCTTTCCGCTTGATGAAGGAATAATGGATGATCCGGGCATGCTGGAGCCTGTTACTTAAACCCACTTGTTCATTGACGTAATATAAGTATACTTATCCCTATGGAAAGGTTATAAGGAGGGGGCGATGAATGTACTGTTAATTTATCCTGAGTTTCCAGATACATTTTGGAGTTTCAAATACGCGCTTAAATTCATACGCAAGAAAGCTGCATTGCCTCCGTTAGGTCTGTTGACGGTCGCTGCGATGTTGCCGCCGGAATGGGAAAAGCGTTTGGTCGATGTTAATGTGGCAGAGCTCACTGCAAAAGATCTATCATGGGCCGATTACGCTTTTATCAGCGGAATGGTCGTGCAAAGAGAGTCAGCGTATCGAATTATTACCCGGTGTAAAGAAGCAGGTGTTAAAGTCGTCGCCGGAGGACCACTCTTCACCAGCGAGTACGCACAGTTTGCAGAAGTCGATCATTTCGTTCTCAATGAAGCGGAGGTGACCCTCCCTCTCTTTTTGGCAGATTTGGGACAGGGGGGCGCCATGCGGGTTTACACAACATCTGAGTTTCCTGATCTCCGTAAGACACCGACCTCTTTGTGGGCATTAGCAGACCTGGGCCGGTACGCTTCGATGAGCATCCAGTACTCCCGAGGCTGTCCTTACAATTGTGAGTTCTGTAACGTAACGGCGTTGTTCGGACACCGGCCACGCACCAAGACTGCCGAACAGATTATTGCCGAGCTGGACTGTCTTGATAATTTGGGGTGGCAGGGACACATCTTCTTCGTGGATGACAACCTCATTGGGAACAAGAGATGTCTCAAAACCGAGCTGCTGCCAGCCCTGATTGAGTGGCGGAAAGACAAGAGGAGAATGATGTTCAACACCGAAGTCTCAATCAATCTGGCCGACGACAAGCAGTTGATGCAGATGATGGTCGAGGCGGGTTTTCGCACGGTCTTTATCGGAATCGAGACACCGGATGAAAACAGCCTGACCGAATGCAGCAAGGGACTGAACAAGAACCGGGACATGGTCGAAGATATGAAACATCTTCAGCGAGCCGGGTTGCAGGTGCAGGGTGGATTTATCGTCGGCTTCGACAATGACACAACCTCCATCTTCCAGCGGCAGATTGATTTTATCCAAAAAAGTGGAATTGTGACGGCGATGGTCGGCTTGTTACAAGCTCCGCCCGGCACAAGACTTTACGAACGCCTAAAGAGAGCGGGCCGCCTGCTCGGTCGAATGTCGGGGGACAATGTAGATGGGACAACGAACATTATCCCCACTATGAACCCCGATACGTTGCGAGAGGGGTACAAGCGCATACTGCAACACATCTACTCGCCCGAGCATTACTACCGGCGCGTCAAAACCTTCTTGCAAGAGTATAAACAGCCAAAGACCAACTCCCCGTTGGAATTTGAGCGCGTTCTGGGTTTCTTCCGTTCCGTCTTTCACTTAGGTATTATCGGCAAGGAACGGAGCCATTACTGGAAGCTTTTGTTCTGGACACTTGTTCGCCGCCCCAAGTTACTTTCTCTGGCAGTTACACTTGCGGTCTACGGTCACCATTTCCGCAAGATATACGAACTATACGTTCGTTAAAAACACGGCAGCACTGATGGGCCTGTCTGGCGGTAAAGATGCCTTTTGCCACCTCTTCCATTGTCTGAAACAGAAGCAGCTCCGTAATCTTGGAACCTTAATGTCTTGTTGACTATAATTACATTGATTGTTCAGAGAATACAGATAATCGTACTCTGTGGCCTCTTCCATGTTTTTAGCGTTCTCAGACAGGTGGACAAACAAGTACATAGTGGTAAGTTGGAGGGAAGATGCAGGATTTACATGAGTTTTCCCGGCTCTTCTCCGCAGAATTCTCCGGGGAACGCGCCAAACGGATGGCCGGACAGATCGCGGCATTCGATCGGGGGCAGGTATCACCGGGGATCAAAGCAGCAATTGAGTTGGTGAAAAGCGAGCTGGAAAAAGCGGAACTGGCGGCAATAAAGATTCACCGCTTTCCGGTCGACGGCAAAAGTTATTGGTGGACATGGAAACAACCATGGCATTGGACGGCGAGCAAAGCTGAATTACGCCTTATTGAGCCGGAAGAGATATTGTTGGCCGACTTTGCTGCCCAGCCATGCAGTTTGGGACGTAATTCCGCCGCTACCCCGCCAAAGGGAATCATCGCCCCGGTGATCGATGTCGGCAGAGGGCTTTCTGAGGAAGACTACAGCGGAAAGGAAGTTACAGGAGCAGTCGTACTGATCAGCGGCGCTGGTTGGGGCGCAGCAACAGCTGCCGAAGAGGCAGCGCAACAGGGCGCAATCGGCGTGATCACCGATTGCCTCGTTGAAATGCCCCCTCTACGCACGCGGGAGAACTCGCCGGAGCAAATCGGTTATAACAGAGTGCGTGTTGAGGATAATGGCAGCGCTATCTTCAGCTTTGCTGTGAATTATCACCACATGACCCGTCTTCGCGAGTTAACGAAAGGGAAAAGGGCGGTCAAAGTCCAGGCAACGATCGACAGCGAGCTTGCCACCGGTGATCTTCTTACATTGAGCGCGGCGATCGAGGGAGAAAAGAAGCGAGATGAGGAAGTACTCCTTATCGCTCATATCTGTCATCCTGCGCCAGGAGCGAACGACAATGCCAGCGGGACAGCGCTGATCCTGGAGATCGCTCGCACGTGGAATCGGTTGATCAGTGATGGGAAATGGCCTCGGCCGACACGGACGATCCGCTTTATGTGGGTCCCGGAATGGACCGGGACGATTGCCTATCTTCACGCGCAACCGGAATGGACTGAGCAACTACAATTAGTGATCAGTTGCGATATGGTCGGTGAGAATCAACAACTCTGTGGTGGACCGCTGATCATGGAGCGGACGCCCGATGCCGTGCCTTCCTATATCAACGATTTAGGGGAGCATTTCCTGGAGAAAGTGCCGGTAGACAAGGGATCTTATTCCAGCAGCAACTCCGGCAGTTTGTGGCAATACCGTGTCGGCCCCTACGGTGGAGGGACGGACAATGCTCCCTTTGTCCAATGTAACGTCCCGGCGATCGCCTTTCTCCATTGGCCGGATAAGTTCTACCATTCGTCGGCCGACACAGTGGACAAGATCGATCCAACCGAGTTAAGCAAGGTCGGTCAATTGGTGGCTCATATTGCTCAGGCAGTGACTTCAGCAGAAGAAGCAGAGGTATCTCTCTTTGTCTACAACAGCTTTCAACGCGGATTGGCGCGATTGGGAGAATCAGCACGCGAAACAGTCTGGGCTCTTCATCAAATAACTGATTCGCAAAAAATAGCGCTGGAAATGGATAAGGGAGTAGCAACGCTCAATTATCGCGCGGAGATCGAAAAGAAGACCGTTGCCTCCGTGGCTCGGCTCGGTGGCGATGACCAACGTATTAGCGCGATGATCTCCGATTGTCAAACCAAATTGGAAGAGAAATCCGCCTTGTTACAAACTGCATTACTCGCCAAAGGAAGGGAATTAGCAGGGGAAGATACCGGTGCGAGCGCAATAACCCGCTCGCCGAGTGAAATAGAGGCTGCTCAATTGATCCCGATACGCAAATGGACCGGTCCGCTCAATGGGATCGGGTTTATAACAGCTAAATTAGGCTGGAAGCGGGTCGCATGGCTGCGTAAATTGATGACAAAAGATCTCAGCCTGCGCACGATCACTGATCACGCTGCAATGTGGGTCGACGGCAAACGCAATCTGCTGGAGATCGCTCGGCGCGTTACTTTGAGCACTGGTATCTCCGTGGAAGTGGAGACCCTTATCCGCTACTTCCGCCATCTGGCGGAAGTAGAAGTAATAGAACTACGAACTAATAAAAAGGAGCGACAGTGAAGATTTATATCTCAGTGGATATGGAAGGGATCGCCGGCGTAACTCATGGCGATCATGTTAAGCTGGAAGGGTCGGAGTACGAAAAGGCGCGTAAATGGATGACGTGGGAGGCGAATGCAGCGATTAAAGGAGCGTTGGAAGCAGGAGCATCAGAGGTTGTTGTTGCTGATTCACACGGTCATATGCGCAACTTGGTGCTCGACGAACTGCATGAAGATGCCGTTGTTATTCAGGGATCGCCGCGTCCATTAGGGATGATGGCGGGAATCGACAATACGTTTGCTGCTGCTTGTTTTATCGGTTATCACTCCAGAGCGGGAGACAGGGCAGGTGTGCTCGCCCACTCGTTTACCGGACAGGTATACAACCTCCGTCTCAACGGAACGACGGTCGGCGAAGGAGGATTCAACGCTGCTATTGCCGGACATTTTGGTGTTCCGCTCGCCTTTACTGCCGGTGATGATACGATCGATGCTGAGATTGCCTCCCTGTTGCCTTCGACCAAGCGGGTGATCGTAAAATGGGCGATAAACACCACCGCTGCTCACAGTCTCACCCCAAAAGGCGCACAGAAGGCTATCCAGAGTGGAATTAAAACGGCACTCACTAATCTGGGAGATATACAACCATTTGTGATCGACAGACCGATTCGTCTGGAAGTGGATCTTATGCGGCCGTTATCCGCCTTTTCAGCGCAAGATATACCGGGAGTGGAACAGATTGATGATCGTACACTTGCCTACACCGGCGCTGATATGATGGAGATTAACCGTATTTTAAGGTTGATATTCAACGTGGGGAGATAGCGTCTACATTGCAAAATAAAGACTGCCTGCCTGTACGCCTGCCTGTGCGTTGCACCTGTCTG
>DOHL01000162.1 GCA_003535305.1 Candidatus Acetothermia bacterium | reverse complement strand
TCTGCCTTCTATTTTCTGACTTCTATTTTCTATTCTCTATTCTCTGACTTCTATTCTCTGACTTCTGCCTTCTATTCTGCCTTTTCTGCATGGGAAGCCGTCGCTGAAGACGGTTCAATGATCACGCGGCGGTTATCCTTCTCTCCTACGCTGTAAGTCCGTACTCCCTGAAAGTTATCTAAGCTGCGGTGGATCAGTTTCCGTTCATATTGCGACATCGGATTCAGGGGAACGCGCTTTTTTTCTCGATGCGCTGTTTCCGCCATCACAAGCGCGCATCGCACCAAATCGGCCCACCTGCGCTTAACAGCGCCATTCACATCGAGAATTATTTTCGGTGATCGGCGGTCCTTTTCTCCGACTGAGCATTGCAATAAGTGCTCCAGTGCGGCGATAACCGGTTTTGCACCATAGAGGAAGAAAAGGTTTCCGGTGAGATTGACATATAGCTCGTTTGCACCTTCTGTATCTTCGACCTCGATTACGGCTTCTTCACCGATGATCTCAAGGAGCATCTGAAGATAGGATCTAATCCTCGCCTTTGTCCTCTCTTTTTCCATTACCGCTATCTTCCTTCTGTGCTGCTTCTCTTCTTCCGGCGGCAGTTGCCTGATGAGGGTTGCCTATCCTTTGTTGCGCTATTGGTGTCCCTATTTTTGATTCTCCAACAACGGCCCCTTGCCGGGTGATCATATATTGCTGACCGACCTGCATCAGAGTGGTGAGAAGCCAATGGAGCCATAATCCTGCCGGAGCATTGATCATCATCACTCCCATTGCAACCGGAAAGAGATAGCCCATAAGGCGTTGGTTCCCCTGCGGGGTAATACCGCTCATAGGAGTGAACCGCTGCTGCAGAATCATCGCCGCTGTGGCGAAGACCGGCAAGATAAAGAAAGGATCGCGCAGACTGAGGCTGGGAATCCACAGGAAGCCGGGAGAGAGATGTATCTGTTCGGCAGCAGAGAGAATAGCATTGAACAACAGGACCAGAATCGGCATGGGAAGTAACATCGGCAGACAGCCGCCAAGCGGGTTAACCCCTTCGCGGCGATAGAGCTCCATCATCTTCTGCTGTAATAATTGGCGGTCGTCTTTATACCGTTCCTGGATCTTCTTCAACTTCGGCGCGATCTGTTGCATTTTGGCCATCGATTTAAACTGCTTCTGCATAATAGGAAATAGGATCACCCGTGTGACCGCGGTAAAGAGAATGATCGCCCAACCGTAATTGCCGGTGAGGCGATATAACCAGGTAAGGAACTGGATTATTGGAACGATCAACCGTGTCCATAATCCTGGACTATCCAATGTGCCCAGACCTTGTGCCTCCATCAGTATGAACCGCCGTCGCCCAGCATACAAGGAGAAGTGGAACGAGTGGTCGCTATAAGCGGGAATTGTCTCTTCTTGAAATACAATTCCGAATAGACGCTCACCCAGCGGAGTGAAGCGCTGAAATGGAGCGATCATAACATTATCACTCGTCGCAAGGAAAAAAGCAGTAAGACCGTCCATCCATCCTACACCATCAAATGTGTGGTAAGATCCCGGAGCAAGAAGAACAGAGTGAACTGTTTCATCGAAGATAAAATAAAGCGGAGGCATCTCTGCAGGCGGGATATGGCTCGCCATGACCATTTCATCCGGCATATCGACCGGATATCCCCTTTCGTTCCTAAATATCAACTCAACGTCCAGCGTGTAATAGGGATCATTCCTGATCGTAAACCGGCGGATAACGATTAGATCACCGAATTTCCCCTTCAGTTCGACGCGGAGCTCATCTTCATCAACGAACCAAGGATCGGTTATCTGGTAAACCGCATCATCAAGGATACCTCCATCTTTGAATGTAAAGGGAAAGATCGCGTTGGCCACATAGCGACGCGCCAATGTATCAGGGTCGGTCTTCGTCCCTGACACGAGCTCAACTCGTCCGGCGCCCCTGCCCCATGCAGGAGCAAAGTGGAGAAAGATACTTCGTAATGCGCCTCCCTGTTCGGAGAACAAGTAACTGGAAAGAGCGGTGCGAACCTCTGTCTCCTGATCACGTAGTTCATAAGTTAAACCCTGCCCCTTTCCCATGGTAAAAGGCGCTATCCCAATGGTAAATATAACGATGCCGACAATAATCTTTACTAATTTCACTTAAAATATACCTCCAAAAGTAAATTTACTATACGCAACTCCTGATTGCAAATCAGTTGATAAGGATACTGCTATTGAGTACACTTCTCTATTGAATATGTTTACTGGAATTATCATTGATATGGGTATAGTTAAAGAACGTCGCAATGATCTCTTAGGCGTCAGATCAGATCAATTATCGAATAAACTTGTCTTAGGCGCAAGCATCGCTGTGAATGGTGTCTGTCTGACAGTGACAGAGATTGGCGAGGGATCATTCCGTGCCGATCTGAGCAGAGAGACGGTAAGGAGGACGACGCTTGGAGATCTGCATCCCGGTCAAGCAGTCAACCTGGAGTTGCCGCTGACACTGGAGAGAGGGATCGATGGCCATCTTGTATTGGGACATGTCGACACGATGGGGAAAGTCGTCATGATCGAGCAGCAAGGAAAAGATCGCTTGATTAAGTTCTCCTACCCCTGCGAATTTTCTCGTTATTTGGTGGAAAAAGGGTCAGTGGCAATAGATGGAATCAGCCTTACCCCTTTTGCTCTGAGCGGCGAGACGTTCACCTGTGGCGTTGTGGCTGAAACATTATCCCGCACTAATTTAGCAGTCAGAAAGGTCGGAGAGCGGGTAAATATTGAGTTCGATATACTTGGTAAATACATTCAGAGAATGAGAAGCGATGTTCACTGAGATAGAGCAGGCAATCAGGCAAATAAAAACAGGAAAAATGGTAATTCTCATCGACGATGCCCAGCGGGAGAACGAGGGCGATCTCGTCCTTGCTGCGGAGAAAGTGTCACCGGAAGCGATCAACTTTATGGCCAAGTACGGCCGTGGTCTGATCTGTGTAGCGATCACCGCTGAGCGGGCAAGCGCCCTGGGATTAGAATTGATGACGCGCAGTAATACCGCGCCTTATCAGACTAATTTCACCGTTTCGATAGATGCGATAGCAGGAACAACGACTGGCATATCAGCCTTTGATCGCGCCCGTACAATCGAAGCAATGCTTGATCCACAGGCCACTCCGCATGATTTTGCACGTCCGGGTCATATATTTCCCCTTATCGCCCAGGGTGGGGGAATTCTCAAACGTGCCGGTCATACCGAGGCAGGAGTCGATCTCGCCCGGTTGGCCGACCTCTATCCTGCCGCAATAATCTGTGAGATATTAAATGAGGATGGAACAATGGCCCGGCTCCCTGAGTTGGCGAATTTCGCTCAACAGCACAATCTGTCCCTCGTTACCATTGCAGATCTGATCGAATACCGCAAACGCCATGAAAAATTGGTCGAGCGGGCATCTTCAGCTGAGCTACCGACAAAATACGGGAAATTCTATATCCGTACTTATACTAATGTCATCGATGACTTTGAACATGTGGCGCTTATCAAAGGAGATATAGAAGGCAAAGAGAACGTTCTCGTTCGCGTCCATTCCGAGTGTTTGACCGGCGATGCTCTCGGATCGCAGCGCTGCGATTGCGGAGAACAACTCGCGTGTGCTCTGCGGATGATCGAAGAAGAGAAAGAAGGCGTCCTATTATACATGCGTCAAGAGGGACGGGGAATCGGACTCAAAGAGAAGGTTTCAGCCTACCACCTGCAAGATCACGGTTTGGATACCGTCGAAGCAAACGAACGGCTCGGTTTTAAGGCCGACTTACGTGACTATGGGATCGGAGCACAAATTCTCTGTGATCTCGGCCTAAGATCGATCAGGCTGCTGACGAACAACCCGAAGAAGGTTGTTGGTCTGTCAGGGTACGGCCTGAAGATCACCGCGCAGATTCCGCTGGAAGTTGAGCCGACTGAATATAACCGCCATTATCTGCAGACAAAACGGGAGAAGTTAGGCCATAAATTACAAAAAATATAGGGTGAAGAAAGTTAAGTTGTAAGACGTGGCTAACATCTGATTGATTATAAAAGGAGGATAAAACGATGGGGAAGCGATTTGAAGGGAAATTTGACGGTAGCGGCTTACGTGTGGGGATCGTTGTCAGTCGGTTTAACGATCTGATCACTGGACAGCTCCTTAGTGGAGCGCTCGATCGGCTCCGCCGCAGCAATGTCCCAGAGGAGACTACTGACATTTGCTGGGTACCGGGCGCATTTGAGATCCCCAGAGCAACAAAAGAGATGGCGACCAGCGGTCGTTACGACGGGGTGATCGCCTTGGCAGCGGTGATTCGCGGCGCCACACCGCATTTTGACTACATCGCCACCGAAGTTACCAAAGGTTTGGCGCAAATCAATTTGCAAGCCGATATTCCAGTTGCATTCGGTGTCCTTACCACCGATACAGTTGATCAGGCGATCGAACGCGCCGGCAGCAAACAAGGGAACAAAGGAGCACAAGCAGCAGAAGCATTGATTGAGATGGCAACACTTCTGCAGGATATGAAATGAAATGAAATACAGATCGGTACGCGGGATGCACGACATCCTGCCGGAAGCGATCGGTCGTTGGAAAGTTGTGGAAGAGAAGATCAAAGAGTTGATGATCCGTTATCGCTACCACGAAATCCGCCCGCCCTTGCTGGAATATACAGAGTTGTTCAAGCGTGGAATCGGTGAAGATAGCGACCTTGTCGGTAAAGAGATGTATACTTTCCCTGACAAGCGAGGACGTAGCTTGACATTGCGACCGGAAGCGACAGCCTCTGTTGTCCGTGCTTATTTGGAACACGGCATCTACGCAAAAGAGCCGTTGCAGAAGCTGTATTACCTTGGACCGATGTTCCGTTACGAAAAACCGCAGAAAGGGAGGAGTCGCCAGTTTCATCAGTACGGCGTAGAGGCGATCGGATCGATCGACCCTGCTCTTGATGTAGAAGTGATCGATATTGCCTGGGCTTTGCTGGAAGAACTCGGTCTCTCCGGCCTCTCGCTGCGGTTGAACAGTATCGGTTGTCAGGCCGATCATAAACGATACCGCCAGGAGCTGAAGGACTATTTCACTACGCGGCTCGAATCGATGTGTGAAAATTGCCAACAGCGTTGCCGAACGAACCCGCTGCGTATTCTCGACTGCAAGAAGGAAGAATGTCAGTTGCATATTCAATCTGCACCAGCAAGCGTGGACTATCTCTGTTCTGATTGCTCCCGCCACTTTACTGCAGTGCGCAACTATCTTGAGCAATTGAACCTTGCCTATGTAATCGATCCGCATTTAGTGCGCGGGCTTGACTACTATACACGGACGGTCTTTGAGCTGATCTCATCTCATCTTGGGGCGCAAGATTCTCTTCTCGGTGGGGGACGGTACGATAACTTGGTGGAAATTTTTGGTGGGCCGTCGACTCCGGCAGTCGGTTTCGCCGGCGGCATGGAACGATTGATTCTCGTCCTCCAGAAGAGGAAGGAAAGGACAAATGTAATGGTGCGACCTGATCTATTCATCGCTGCGTTGGGAGATGAGAGCCGACCTTTAGTCATCTCGCTTGCACAGCAATTGCGGCGCAAAGATATCTCACTTGACATCGACTATCGCAGTCGCAGCCTACGCAAGCAGATGACCTATGCCAATCAGATCAACGCCCGCAACATTATCGTCATCGGACCTGATGAGATCGCCTCTGGCACAGGTAGAATCAAAGACATGGACAGCGGTCTTGAACGCAAAGTCTCCTTAAAACCGGCAGAGATACAAGCTGCAATGGAAAAATAAAATGAGTTCCAGATCGACCCGATACATTTCAATGTACATATTCAGTAAACCCATCCCTGAACCGCGTCCGAGGGAGGAGAGAACCACGGATGGACACTGACACACACGGATCATTGCTGAAGTTTGTAGGGGCACGGCATGCCGTGC
>DOHL01000086.1:3664-7610 GCA_003535305.1 Candidatus Acetothermia bacterium | reverse complement strand
CACCCACATGTTCAACGCGATGCGTGGACTTCATCACCGCGAGCCCGGTGCGGTCGGGGCGGTGCTCGACTCAGAGGTGATGGTCGAGCTGATCTGCGATGGGATTCATGTTCATCCAGTAATCGTCCGGCTGCTCCTCAAGGCCAAGGGGATCGATGAGATCTGCCTCATCACCGACAGCATCAGCGCCGCCGGCCTCGCTGACGGGAAGTACTCACTCGGCGGGTTGGATGTCTTTGTGCAGGCGGGTCAGGCGAGGCTCGCCGACGGCACACTCTCCGGGAGCACGTTGACCATGGATCAGGCGGTGAAGAAGTTCATCGAGTTCACCGGCTGCACCCTTTCCGATGCAGTGAAGACCGCGACTTTAAATCCGGCGAAGTTGTTGAAAATAGACGAAAGAAAGGGAAGCTTAGAAGAGGGCAAAGATGCGGATATCGCTGTTTTCGACGCAGATTTTAATATCCATTACACGATCATCAACGGAAAGATCGTCTACGAAAGGAAGACAAGAGACTATGGTTGCTGAGTTTAAACTTCCAAGACCACAGATCATTCCACCGCTCGATGTCGAGTTTCGCCCCGCTGCGCTGGCCAACAGGGAGTTTAACGACGCGGTCGCAGCCGCTGGTAAAGGCGTGCCTCTCATCTTCGGCCTCGAGCGTTCTGATGGATCCTTTTCCCGCTATGATACGCGGGTCTTTCCTGAAGAGGATCCGCGTGCCGCCGCAAATCTGATCTATGCTGAGCGGATATTCAAGTTTCTCCTTTGGCAACAAGGTGGCTGGAGAATCTATATCGGTGGGCCCAGGAGTATCGGTGAATATATCAAGGACTGTTACTCAGCGACCGGTGTGCGCGCGTTCGATTATCGGTTCATGGGCGAGGATGTCTACGAGAAACGATTCACTGTGATCCCTTGCGAGCCATCTGAAGTCCCGGCCAAACAGGAGTGCGGCCGGTTGCTCGGCGGCCACCTGGATGGATGCCGCATTGGGTTTGATTTAGGGGCCTCCGACTATAAGGTGGCGGCAGTTGTCGCGGGGAAGACTGTCTTCAGCGAAGAGGTGGTGTGGGAACCGGGAAGGAGGAATGATCCGGATTATTACTATTGCGCGATCATTACAGCGTTAAGAAAGGCAGCAGCGAAGATGGCGCGGGTCGATGCGGTCGGCGGCAGCGCTGCCGGGATCTACGTCGATAATCAGGTCAGAGTCGCTTCGCTCTTCCGTAATATCCCCCAAGACCGTTATGGTACGGTTAGAAATCTGTTCCTTCGTATCCGTGATGAAATGGGGGTTCCACTGGAGATCGTCAACGATGGTGAAGTAGCGGCGCTTGCCGGGTCGATGTCGCTGCAAGATAACGGAGTTCTCGGTCTCGCCCTCGGTTCGAGTGAGGCCGGGGGGTATGTGACTCTCGCTGGAAAGATCACTGGCTGGCTGAACGAGCTTGCCTTTGCGCCGATTGATTACAGCCAGTACGCGCCAGTCGATGAATGGTCTGGAGACAGTGGATGCGGGGCGCAGTACTTATCGCAGCAGTGCGTCTTCCGTCTTTCTTCTGCGGTAGGAATAGATATTCCATCTGACATTACGGATGCGGAGAAGCTCAACTGTGTCCAGGAGAAGTTAGAGACAGGGGATCGAGGAGCAACGCAAATTTGGGAAAGCATCGGCATTTATCTGGGCTATGCAATCGCCCATTATGCCCTTTTTTACGAGCTAAAACACGTCCTCATCCTCGGACGCTGCACTTCAGGTAGAGGAGGAGAGCTCATTTTAGATGGGGCCAACAAGGTCCTCGCCACAGAATTTCCGCAACTTGCAGAACAGATCAGGATCCATCTACCGGACGAACATATCCGCCGTGTGGGCCAATCGATCGCTGCCGCCAGCCTTCCTGGGATTGGCCGACGCAAAGCAGATGACACCTGTAACTACGCCGGTGCTCTCCATCTAAAAAATTATCCAAGGAGAGAAAATGAGTTTAAAATCCGAGATCTTTGAACAGCCGGCGGTTCTTACCCGTTTGATAAGAGACCAGTTGGATCAGGTACAAAAGATCGCCGCTGCAATCCGTACGCAGAATGTAAGTTTTGTCTATTTAGCTGCGCGGGGAAGTTCTGATAATGCCGGCCTTTATGGCAAATACCTTTGGGGTTCTTACAACCGCTTGCCGGTCGCGCTGGCTGCCCCCGCGCTCTTCAGTCGCTATGAGCGTCCGCCGAATTTGCAAAACGCACTGGTGGTAGGAATCTCCCAATCAGGTCAATCACCGGATATCGTCAGCGTGATCGCTGAAGGACAGAAACAGGGAGCATTGACGCTCGCTATCACTAATGATCCACAATCTCCACTCGCTATGGCCGCGAAATTTACTATCGACACCGCTGCCGGTCCTGAGAAAGCAGTGGCAGCAACAAAAACATACATCGCACAGCTGATGAGCATCGCCATGCTCTCAGCTGCGTTAAGTTGTGATGATAATCGCTTGGTAGACCTAAACGCTGTGCCGGTGTTAGTGCAAGAGACCCTTGCCTTAGATCGTTTTATCGAGCAGGGAGTAGAAAACTATCGCGATCTCCGCCAGTGCATAGTGCTCGGTCGCGGTTATAACTACGCCACTGCAGTTGAATGGTCGCTCAAGCTAAAGGAACTATCCTATGTAATCGCCGCCCCATACGCAACCTCTGACTTTCTTCATGGTCCGCTCGCCCTTCTTTCTCCCGGGTTTCATATCCTGGCAATCATGCCGACAGGAGCGGTCTTCGCTGATATATTCAAGCTGCTCTCCGAGCTTGTTGTAACGCATAAGGTGCGACTGGTAGCGATCTCTAACGACGAACAAGCACTCGCACTTGCTCACACGTCACTACGCCTGCCTACTAAGCTGCCGGAGTGGCTCAGTCCGCTTGTCGGTATTGTGCCGGCACAGCTTTTCTCCTATTACCTGACGCGCGCTAAAGGATATGATCCTGAATCACCGCGTGGGCTCACCAAAGTAACGCGTACCTGGTAGAGATATAGCTCTTGCGTAACTTAACTGGTTGGCGTAAGCCTGTTTGAAGATCACAGACTCAAAGTAATTCCAAGCCTCGAGGACAAGACTCAGTTCATCATGTTGAGAATTATTGTGACTGCAGTATACTTAAAAACCTAATTAAAACTATCAACAGGAGGAGACAATGTGGAGATTCTAACAATGAAAGAGATGTTGGAGACAGGAGTCCATTTTGGACATAAAAGAAAAAATTGGAACCCAAAAATGGTTCAGTATATTTTCACTGAGCGCAAAGGGATCCATATCATCGATCTTGAGCAGACGGTTCACTTATTTGAACAGGCTTATTTTTTCATTCGTGATTTAGTAGCTGGAGGGGGAGAAGTCCTCTTTGTCGGAACGAAAAAACAGGTACGTCTGACGATAGAAGAAGAAGCGCGTCGATGCGGGGCGCATTACATTAATCACCGTTGGATCGGTGGTGTCCTCACCAATTTTGTGACAGTTAAAAAGTCCATTGAACGGATGAAAAAACTCGAACAGATGGTCGAAGAAGGAGAACTGGAGATGCTGCCGAACAAGGAAGCAGCCAAACTTCGCCGTACTTTAACCAAGCTGCAACAGAGATTCTCCGGTCTGAAAAATTTAACTCGTATCCCTGATGCTCTCTATGTTATAGATACTGAAATAGAGGCAACCGCTGTCCACGAAGCGCTCCTCCTTGAAATTCCCATAGTCGCTATGATTGATACCAATTGCGATCCTGATTCGATCACTTTCCCTATCCCTGGAAATGATGATGCCATCAAGGCGACAAAACTGATTACCTCGCGAATTGCCGATGCGATATTAGAAGGCCAAGAAGGCCGACAAACAGAAGAGACGTCAACAGAGGAGAGTTCAGAAGAGCTGCCGGTGGAAGCAGAAGAGGCAGAAGAGGCAG
>DOHL01000086.1:0-3344 GCA_003535305.1 Candidatus Acetothermia bacterium | reverse complement strand
AGAGGCAGAAGAGGCAGAAGAGACTGAAACACCCCAAGAAGAAGATAATATACAGCCAGAGCCAGAGGATAAGAGCCTTGCAGCTATGCCGGGAGAAGAGGTTTTAGCAGAGAAAGGAGAGCAAGCAAAGTGAATATTTCACTTGATGATATAAAGCAATTAAGAAAAATGACCGGTGTAGGAATAATGGATTGCAAAGCTGCGCTAAAAAAGGCAGACGGCGATCTGGAAGAAGCGCAAAAGATTCTACGTGAACAAGGGCTGAACCTATTAGCACATAAGGATAAAGATGGCTTGCAAGGTCGTGTTGAAGCTTATCTTCACCATAACGGAACATTGGGTGTGTTGGTTGAGATAAGTTGCCAAACGGATTTTGCTGCTAACAGCGCTGAGTTTCGTGAGGTTGCCCGTGATATGGCGATGCACATTGCTGCCTGTCACCCTCGATACATTACAACGGAAGATGTGCCGGAAACAGTCCGTGAGACGGAAAGAGAGATATATCGCAAACAGATCGAAAAAGAAAGTAAACCAGCTGAAATTGTAGAAAAGATCGTCGAAGGTCGACTGAACAAGTTTTATGAACAAGTCTGCCTGCTTAACCAGCCATTTGTCAAAGATCCCGGCAAGACCATCGCTGAAGTCCTCAGTGAACTGAGAGCGAAGATGAACGAAATAATCACTATTAAACGATTTGTGCGGTTTGAGATTGGAACCGAGGATTGAGACCTTCGATGAGAAGAACGCCTAAAGATCAACCTCGCCGAATGTTATTAAAACTGAGCGGCGAAGCACTCCAAGGAGAGGAGGCTCCACTCGCTGTTCCAGCGATTGAGTATATTGCCCGTGAAATTGCCGGTTTAGAAAAGACTGAGCTGGCAATAGTCCTCGGAGGAGGCAACATCATCCGCGGCAAGACCATTGAGTGGATGGAACAAGCCGATGCTGATTCGATGGGGATGTTAGCGACAGTGATAAACGCAATCGCTCTTCGCTCCTTGCTTGAGCGTGAAGGGCGTAAAGTAGTGATCCAATCGGCGCTCGTTACTCCACTTACCGAAAAGATCTCATATCGTGCAGCGCAAATTGCTCTTACTGAAGAGAAGATTGTGCTCTTTGCCGGCGGCACCGGTAATCCATTCGTCACCACTGATACCGCTGCTGCATTACACAGCATCGGCATCAACGCGACTCTATTAGCTAAAGGATCCAAAGTCAACGGCGTGTTCACCTCTGATCCTGCTATCGATGAGAAAGCACAATATATTCCCCACCTAACCCACGAGGAATTCATCTCTAACCGCTATCGCGTGATGGATTTGACTGCCATTCAGCTCTGCTGTGAACACGACTTAGAAATCGTGATCTTCAATATCTTTCAACCTGAAGCTCTAACTGCGGTGTCAGCGGGCAAACTACAAGGGACACGCATTACTTAATTATCGCGCCCTGTTTGCAAGCAGTGGGAATCTTGCGCTAACTCCACTCCCCTTTTTTGGGCACAACAAGATAGCATAAATGATCCATGCTATAGAATTTTGCGTTACGGCGAGTCGAATTTTATTAGACTATGCCTGCCTGCTGCCCGCCTGACCAGTCGGACAGGCAGGCCGATGCGCCTCCAGGGAGCGCCACCACCCAATACCACTGATCTCGCTTTTGATCTCTTGCCCCACCTCCCCCAGCGACCACTGCCACTCGCGCCGACTGTACTCCCCCTTCTTGAGCCTAATGGATGCGGCTACACATCAACGTATTATCGAGATTGTCGCCGAACATAGTCCGTTTAGACCTTAAACTCCCTTTTTAAGGTTCTTCTCCCATTTAGTTGCACGTTGCGAACGCATCTTTAATGATAAGAGAGAAATATTCTACATCATGAAAGCCATAGGTTTTACGCTTAATAACCTTGATTTTATTATTAATTCCCTCCAGCCGACTGGTATGGATGGGATATCTGCAATGGTTGATAATTCCATAGGCAAACCGCATGAGCATTTTTGCAAAGTTGATAAGCGCTGGAATACCGCTTTCACTGGCCATGGAACACCAGGATCGAAGCGCGTTCTTGCAGGATTTTGGGTATTTGTAATGCCAGATTTTCTTCAGATTGTCCTTTAAGGATATACACGGTAGTAATTGCCTCATTCAGATCAAGGAGCGTCCTCAGTCGCAGCTTTTCTTCCTCACGGATATTTTCCTTGTTCTTAAGCAGAAGGTACTTGCTTCCCTTTATAACCTCTTTGCCTTCTTTGGATGCCGTTTTATATTCGTCATTTTAAAACTCTGTTGATGACCCTGCCGAAGGAACTTATCACGTGAAACTGGTCAAAAACGATGGCAGCATGAGGACAGTATTTTGTCACCGCCTTGATGTACGGATCCCACATATCCATGGCAACAGCCTGTATCGCCGCCCGCTGTTTCCCCGTCAGGGATCTGAAAAAATCTTTCAGCGTATTGCAGCGCCGTCCCCGGCCCACAAAGAGTACTCTTCCCGTCTCCCAATTGATGATTATCGTCAGGTAGCGGTGCTGTTTCTTCACCGATATCTCATCAACGGCAAGCAGAACGGGATATCCAATATCCTCTTCTTCATACCTGTTCTTGAGAGCCTCCTTGTGAATATCTTTTATCGTTTTCCAATCAAGGCCGAGATGATCCGCAATCTCCCTGATCGTCATCATTTTGCAGAGTTCCAGGATATACCGGGCCAATCGTCTGGTCATCCTCAGACTGGGCTCCACAAGGCCCAAGTCTTCGACGACAATCCCGCAGGTGCGGCATCGAATCTTCCGGTAACGGTAGCGTATCATAGTCCTCGCATCGAAAACATTCAGATCCCGGATCATCCGCTCGTGGTAGGAATGAACCCCGTTTGCTTTAGTCTTGCATATATGACAGATCGGAGTATACCGCTTGTCGGGTTCTACAGTTACCTCTATTTCTTTCTGGGTGTTGTCTATCATATGATCACCGATTTTCGCGAGGGTATAACCGTCATATCAATACCAAGAAGCTGTCTCCCGTCATTCCTAGCGGAAGCGCAGGGCTAGGCGAGCTCCCTTAAGACCGGGCAGTTGTTGCGGAAGGTGCTGCCACGGGACCTTCCGCAGGATCAGGTTATGTGCCCGCCGCGGGTAGGTCACCGTAACCGTGCCGCCTTCTACCTTGATGTCCCCCTTCCCACGGACAAAATCGCGATACAGTTTAGGAGCGTCGCAACGCTCAAAGCCACGCAGCTTCTGGGCCAACATGCTGTACAGGGTGTCGGCAAGCATCGTCAGCGCTAAATCAAGGTGTACTTTCGAGAGAATCGGTGAAGAGAGCGCATTGAGCGGGAA
>DOHL01000133.1 GCA_003535305.1 Candidatus Acetothermia bacterium | reverse complement strand
CTGATCTGTGTATATCAGTGTCTATCCGTGGTTCTTTCCTCCCTCGGACGCGGTTCAGGGATGGGTTTACTGAATGCTTACACTCAAAGGGTACCAGTGCTCAAAGCACCTGTAGCTCTTCTTTTGGGAAACTGGTCAGCACTTCGCATCCATCACCGTGGATGAGGACGACATCCTCTATTCTTACTCCTCCAAAACCGGGAAGATATATTCCCGGTTCGACAGTGACGACCATTCCTTCCTCCAATATATCGGTGCTCAACAAGGACAATCGGGGCTGTTCATGCACTTCAATACCGAGTCCATGGCCTAAACCATGACCGAAATGATCTTTATAGCCGGCCGCAGCGATCACATCGCGCGCTTTTTGGTCTATCTCCTTGCCGCTCTTCCCTGCTGCCGCGGCTGCGAGACCGGTTCGATTTGCTGTGAGAACAATATCATAGATTTCCTGCCCCTGGGCAGTAACTTTACCGACAGCGAAGACCCGTGTTAAGTCCGAACAATAACCACCGGTCCTAACTCCGATGTCCAGCAGCAGCAGATCGCCACGTTCAATTTTTCTGTTGCCGGTACGATAATGAGGCAGGGCGCTATTCTCGCCTGCAGCAACGATCAGATCGAAGGCGACCTTCTCTGCTCCGGCTTTGCGCATGATAAATTCCAATTCCAATGCGATCTCCGCTTCTGTCATCCCGGGCGCAATCTTTGCAACAATCTTTTCCAAAGACGATTCGGTCAACCGGATTGCGTTGCGGATACGAGCTATCTCTTCTTTATCTTTGCAGCGACGTAATTGCTCCACCTCTTCTTTGAGCGGAACGAGTTCAATAGCAGGGAGTTTTTTTCGTAATGTTTCGATCAGCGAGTAACTGGTACAGTTAGAACTTATTCCTAATCGGTTTATTTTTGTCTTGTTTACTGTATCAGCAACGTCATCAAGGTACTTCCCTTTTACTTGGTGCAGGGGAATCCCCACAACTTCGTTTTGCACCTGCTCAATATAGCGGGAGTCAGTGAAGAAACTCTCCTCTTCCGCAATGATCAGGGCAGCAGTCGATCCATGAAATCCCGATAGATAATAGATATTTGCTGCATCGGATGATTCAAAATTGAGGGTGACAAAACCATCTATTTCTTTTTCGCGTAATGCAGATAAAAGTCTCTCTCTGCGTTCTCTGTAAATGGTCATTTTTTGTTTTTGGCGGCACAATTGCGACAACTACCGTATATCTGTATGCTATGACTGCTTATTGTAAACTCTTTTTCTGCGGCCGTCTTTTCGATTTCGTCGTTGATTGCTGTTGCAGGGAATTCGATTACTTTACCGCAGTCTGTGCATACTAAATGGTCATGGTCACGTCTGCCGAATATATGTTCATAATGGGCATGCGCTTCTCCCAAATCGACCATCTTCACCAGTCCGGCTTCAACGAGCAAGTCGAGTGTCCGATATACTGTGGAAGAGGAGATCTGCGTCTCTCCGTGCAATCGTTTCCATAGATCTGCAACTTCAAAATGATAATTCATCATGAATATCTCTTTGACGATTCGGTCACGCGTCTCCGTAATATTGTGATTATGCAACTTGAGGTAACGACGAAAGGTCTCTATTGCATCGCTGGTTTTCTTTACAGTCATAATGATCTTTATCGTATCATCAAATTGTCTCCTTGTCAAAATAGAGAGAGCTGATATAATTTTTCTTATGGTCACACTCAAAAATCTTCGCCAACAGATATCAACTGTTGCTGCGTCAGTCGAAGAACAGTTACCGCAAATTAACGAAACCACCCGTTGCGAAGAGTTGCGTGTCCATCTGTTGGGCCGCAAGGGAGAGGTAACGCAACTATTCAAATTACTGGGAAAATTGCCTCCACAAGATCGCCCAATTGCCGGTCAATTATTGAACGAGCTGAAAAAGAAAGTAACCGCGGCGCTTGCTTGCCGGCTGACTGCGCTAGGATCAGCACCACAACAATCACAGTCAAAAACAGAACGGATCGATATTACTTTGCCAGGGACGTACCATCCTCACGGTCATTTTCATCCTCTATCGCAGGTACAGCAAAAGATCGAGGAAATATTTTTGCGCATGGGATTTACCGTCGCTGTCGGCCCGGAGATCGAAACAGAATACTACAACTTTGAAGCGCTCAATATACCGGCTCATCATCCAGCCCGCGAGGAGTGGGACTCTTTCTATATAGATGAAACGCATCTTCTCCGTACCCATACCTCTCCAGTACAGATTCGTATAATGGAAGAGAGAAAACCTCCTCTGCGCATCATCTGCCCCGGCCGTTGTTATCGTCGCGATAACCAGGACGCTACTCATTCACCGGTCTTTCATCAAGTGGAGATGTTATGGGTGGAAAAACAGCTTTCGCTCGCCAACTTGAAGTATATAATCGAGCTGTTCGTCAAGGAATTCTTTGGGAAAAGATACCAAATGCGCTTCTCCGCTGACTTTTTCCCTTTTACTGAACCTTCAATACAAGTTCATATCCGTCCTCCATATTCCACTGATTGGTTAGAGATTATGGGAGCAGGAATGGTGGATCCTATTGTGTTGCAAGAAGTCGGTTATGATCCGGACCAAGTCACCGGATTTGCCTTCGGGCTGGGAATCGAACGGATGGCGATGCTCCGCTACAAGATTGATGACATCCGTCTCTTTTTTCAGAACGATCTGCGCTTTCTTCACCAGTTCTAACTGAAAATACCAGTTGAAATTTACCCTGTTCTCAGGCGATGGAGCTTTCGCGTGCCGGGCGAAGACAAGGCCATCGGAGATGAAAAATGCCACCACGCGTTCTCAATGGTAATCGCAGACGTCAGATTGATCACTGCCAAAAGGGATGTCTGCTCCGGCGAGCATCGTTATCATATAACTCATAATGAAGATCGGGAAACTTATCGTTGCGGTTCTCCTGTTGGTCACACTGTGGACACCCCTCCATTCTGAACAAGCAGATGGCATCACCCACCGCCGGATTCGCGTCGTTATCGATCCAGGACAGGGAGGCAGAGATCCAGGAGCAATCGGCATAGACGGTGTTCACGAAGCAGATATAAATTTGGCCATCGGCCGCCTTGTTTTCTTAAAGGCGCTTACTGATCCGCTAATCGAGATCATCCTTACTCGCAGCGATGATCGGTTTATCGCTCCGATTCAGCGCGCTCTGTTCGCTAATGAGATCAGAGCGGATCTGTTCGTGAGCATACACGGCAATGGATTTTACAATCCACAGGCGCATGGGATTGAAACCCTGATCCATACAACGGCAGGGCAAGAGAGCTATTTGCTCGCGGCAACGATCCAGCGTCATCTTATTGGTAGTCTTGGCGCACGCGACCGGGGAGTCAGACGACAGTTCCTCTTTATCAGACGAGCGCAGATGCCGGCCGTGCTCGTGGAAGTCGGGTTTGTCTCCAACCCTGTTGAAGGACGTCTTTTGCAGACGTTCGCGCATCAATCTCAAATAGCGACAGCGATTCTCGCTGGGATTAGAGAATTCGCTACAACGCATAGCCACTTATTGGGAAGCGCCACTGCAACAAGATAGTTATGCGCCATTGCTCAATGCAAAATGAAAAGTGCCGAAGTCATGGGGTCAGATCTTTACTTTTAAGATTTCTCTCTTCCGTCGACGCGCTTTGCGCTTTGTAATCACGCTGACAAGAGCATGTGGGGTCAGGTCTTGTTCTTTGCTATTACACAGGCGAAAAATTTTTCACCCCTACTCTTGACTCTTTCCTGAACTCCTGTCCCGTGCAGTTCCCTGCCTTCGCAGGGACATGCCTGCTTCATGGGG
>DOHL01000089.1:546-6725 GCA_003535305.1 Candidatus Acetothermia bacterium | reverse complement strand
GCACGGCATGCCGTGCCCCTACAAACTTCAGCAATGATCCGTGTGTGTCAGTGTCCATCCGTGGTTCTCTCCTCCCTCGGACGCGGTTCAGGAATGGGTTTACTGAATATGTACCATTAAAGCGCCCTTGCTCCACGTAACTACCAAGAAAAGAAGCAGGTCAATTTATAGCCGCTGTGTTAAGATCATCTCCTTCTAATTCAGCCACAACTAAAGCAGGTCTTCTTTTAGCACGGGTTAAATCAGAAAATGGAAACGGTACAACCACCACATCCCCCTTTATAAATCTTGCCAAGCTTCATCCTCCTCAGGTTTTAACCAATCCTTCTTAAGGGATGTTTCACTTGCGATTGCAGTTCCCATCCTTTCTTCCAGTGCTTTTGTCTCTAAAAAGCGTATAAAATTAAGTATCTCCGCGTGATACTGTTTAGGAATCTTTCTCTAATCTAAAAGAATGACTCCTGCGTTACGCAGCGATACCAAGTCGGATTCCTTGACTCTTACCCGTACTTTTACACCCTCTTTCTCGTGATGTTGATTGAGCACACGTCCTGCACTATACATCTGCTCCAACACCCCTAAGCAGCGGAAAGGAAAGAGAAGATTCATTTCTCTCTCTCCTTTGGCCAATAACAAGGCGATCTTATTTTGCAGAGACTCGAGATTGATTCTCTGTGCAGCGGAGATCGAAACTGCATCGGCAAATAATGCTGGACAGGGAAGTGAATTTGCAGGCAGAAGGTCGATCTTGTTGATCACCGTAATTATCGGCGGTCTTTTCTCCCCATCAGTGAATATCTCTTCATCGAGTATCTGTATAACGGTGTCGTGTTGGTCTGCACAAGAGGGATTCATTCCATCGAGAATATGGAGCAGTAGATCAGCACTGCGCACTGCTTCCAGTGTCGCGGCAAATGCAGGGATCAGGCTGTGCGGCAGATCACGGATAAATCCTACTGTGTCGATAAAGAGCACTGGCCGTCCATCAGTCAAAGCAGTCCGCCGCACCATCGTCTCCAAAGTGGCAAAGAGTTTGTCCTCCACGAGGCTCTGTTCAGCGCACAGCATGTTCAACAAGGTTGATTTTCCGCTGTTGGTATAACCGACGAGCGTAATTTTGGGAAGAGTGGAACTGCTGCGCCACTTGCCGCGCAGTTTCCTCTCTTGTTTGACTTTGAGCAGCTTCTGCTTGATCCGATAAAGCCGATCGGCAATCTTCTGGCGGTCTGTTTCCAGCTTTGTTTCGCCGGGGCCACGCGTCCCTACTCCTCCGCCTAATCTGGTCAATGCTTTTCCCCATCCCCGCAACCGCGTACGCAAATACTCCAATTGAGCTAACTCCACTTGTAATTGTGCCTCTTTAGTCGTTGCCCGCTGGGCAAAGATATCCATAATTAACTGCGGACGGTCGATGATCTTTAAACCTATCTTCTCTTCTAAATTACGCGCTTGGGCCGGAGAGAGTGGATCGTTGAAGATGATGACATCAGCGCCGACAGTCGCAGCAGCAGCTTTTATTTCTCCTGCTTTACCGCGACCGATGAAAAAGGAAGGGTCAGGACGATCTCGCTGCTGGGTTATAACGGCAAGGGTCGGTATGCCGGCTGTCTCTGCCAGCGCCTCCAGCTCTATCAGCGTTTCGCGGCGGTCCCTTTCCGTGCTGCGGGGAGTATAAAGGTCGACAAGAATCGCTCGTTCAGCCCCATAGATTCGCGCCCGTTCGCCCAGATAATCTTCCACCAATCGCTGCTCTCCGATTAGTTGATCGACCAGCTGTTCTTCTTTATCGGCAAACTTCTTATCTTCTTTCAATCTGCGCCCCCAAAGCCGTGAGTTTATTCACAATATCAGTATATCCACGATCAATATGGCCTGCATCTTCAATCTGCGTCTCTCCCTCAGCGGCTAATCCGGCAAGGATCAGAGCAGCGCCGGCGCGGATATCCGCGGCTCTGACTTGTGTGCCGTTAAGATGCTCAACACCGGTGATATTCGCTGTTCGACCGATCGTCTGAATATCGGCGCCAAGACGAATCAGTTCAGCGATATAAGCGAACCGGCTTTCAAAGACCGTCTCTTTTATCATGCTTTTACCGCGCGCAAGTGCAAGAAAGGCTGCCATCGGCGCTTGTAAGTCAGTAGAAAAACCGGGATAGGGCATCGTCTCGATGTCAACTGCTTGTGAACGCTCTTCGTTAGATGCCGTGATACTCTCGTCTTTTATCTGTAGCTCAATACCGGCTTCCTGGAGCTTAGCGATCAACGCAGTAAGGTGATTGGTAATCGTTCCCTCGACTTCCACAGCGCCGCCCGTTATCCCTGCTGCAAGCAAGTATGTACCGGCCTCAATACGATCAGGGATGATTTCATGTTCTGCTCCGGTCAATTCTTTCACTCCTGCCACTCTGATCTCACTATCGCTCAGTTCGATCTGTGCCCCCATCTTTTGTAGCATTGCGATGAGATCAAGCACCTCTGGTTCGCCGGCAGGGTTGCTGATACGCGTCTCCCCGGCAGCCAGCGTCGCCGCCATGATCAGATCTTCGGTTGCTCCTACTGAGGGGTAGTCGAGATAGATCGATCTTCCCTGCAGACGTTCGGCAGTGGCGTGAATTATTCCCTGTCGTTGCTCTATTTCTGCTCCCATTACCCGCAATCCTTTCAAATGAAGATCTACAGGGCGGGAACCGATAGTACAGCCACCGGGCAAAGGAATGATCGCTTCGCCCAGACGAGCGAGAAGCGGACCGATGACGAAGAAAGAAGCGCGCATGCAGCGTACTAATTCATACGGAGCTTCCCGCTTTAAGCGGCCTCCGTTTTCAATGCGAAAGGTCCCTCCTCCCAGAGCATCGACTCTCTTGCCCAGCGCTGTTATCATCGCTATAATCGTTGTTACATCGCTGATCGCTGGTATGCGATGGAGAAGGACAGGTTTATCGGTGAGCAGTGATGCTGCAAATGCAGGCAAAGCAGCGTTCTTTGCTCCTTGCGCTCTGACCCGGCCCATTAATCGTTGCCCGCCGGTTATGACAAATTTATCCACTTTGCATCAATTCAAGGAATTGCTTATTGTCTTTGGTCGCTTCCAACTTATTTTTGATAAATTCCATTGCTGCTTGCGGATTTTCCAATTGACTGAGCATTCGACGTAATATCCATATTCGCTGCATCGTCTTTTCATCGAGAAGAAGCTCTTCTTTACGTGTTCCGCTCGGTTCAATATCGATTGCCGGATAAATACGCTTGTTAGCCAGTGAGCGATCGAGAATAAGCTCCATATTGCCCGTCCCTTTGAACTCTTCGAATACGATCTGATCCAACCGGCTGCCTGTATCAACAAGAGCGGTGGCGATGATCGTCAGGCTGCCACCTTCTTCAATATTGCGTGCTGCACCAAAGAATTCTTTTGGTTTGTACAGTGCTATCGGATCCATACCGCCAGAGAGCAGCTTGCCGGAAGGAGAAACAGAGAGGTTGTAAGCACGGGCCAACCGCGTGATCGAATCCATCAGTATAACTACGTCGAATTCCATCTCCACCAGTCGCTTTGCTTTATCAGTGATAAGCTCTGCTATTCGCGTATGATGGCGCGGTTCTTGATCAAAAGTGGCGGCGACAACGTCGCCGTTGTTCAATGAACGGCGAAAATCGGTCACTTCTTCTGGTCGCTCGTCAACGAGCAGAACGAGAAGCTTTATGTCAGGATGGTTAGCAGTGATTCCTTTGGCGATATTCTTCAAGAGAGTTGTCTTTCCCGCCTTGGGCGGCGAGACGATCAACCCACGCTGACCTTTGCCGATCGGACTGAACAGATCGATAATCCGCGTGGAAATCTCCCCTGGGTCATGTTCGAGGATTAGTTGTTGGTCTGGATGAAGCGGAGTTAGTTCATGGAACTCTCGTCGCCCCTGTCCTTTTTTCGCTTCCTGATAGTTAATCTCATTTATCTTCAGGAGGGCGAAGTAACGTTCCTCTTTCTTTGGCGGACGGACCTGTCCGCTGATTATGTCACCGTCTCTGAGGCCGAATCGTTTGATCTGCGACGGAGATACATAAATGTCGTTCTTCCCTGGAAAACAACTTTTATCACGTAGAAAACCGTATCCATCCGGAAGAGTTTCCAATACTCCTTCGTTCAGATAGAGACCGTTCTTCTCGGCACGCGCCGCCATAATAGAACGGACCAAAGCGTCTCTACTCATCTGTTCTTCTATATTGATTCCTGTACTAACAGCAAGTTTTCTGAGCTTGCTCAATTGTGCTGTCTGAAGTTCTGTTATTTCCATGTTAATTTACCTCAAAGTTTCGCCTCAGGTGGCGATGATATAGATACTGATTAGATATACGATTAAAATCAAGATTGAGCTTACTCCGACCCCGAGAATCCGGCGCTGCGAGCGGTAAATAATCGCGGCAACAGCGATCGTAGTAAGCGCAATGCCGAGCGCTCCTATCACCAGCAAATCCGGCGCTGCTTGTTCTACTGCCGGAAGTATCGCTCCGCGACGAAAGGCCATATCAGCAAAGAATATCGTCGCAATATTGAACATATTGGATCCAAACATATTGCCGATTATCATGTCATACGCGCCGAGTTTAATCGCTCCAACAGCAACGACGAGCTCTGGCAGCGAGGTGGCCACCGCAACCATAATCGCGCCGACAAAAGAAGCAGAAAGACCAGTGTGTATAGCTATCTCGTTGCTCGCAAAGATGAGGGAAACCCCAGCGCCGAAGATCAAGGCTCCACAAAGTGCGAACCACAATACCGCACGTCGAAAACTCATCTCAACCGGTTTATCCTGCCTTTCTTCTGGTCCCTCTTCAGCAGAACTTGCTTGAGGGACAACAGGAAACGATAGTTCTTCCCCTATATCCATTACTGCTTGTTTCTTCTCCAGACGGTATAGGAACCACATTCCGCCTGTGTATAGAGAGATGATCATCAATGTGATCGTCCCTACTCTGAAAATTTCACCGCTGGGACCGATCGTCATTCCGACCATGGCAACAGCAGTAAGAAGGATTGCAAGCGCCCCGCTTGCGCTGTGATTATTACTCACCTTCAACAGCAACGGACCACGCCCCAACAGCAAAAAATCGGCTACACCGATGATGGCAATATTGAACAGGTTGCTCCCTAATGCGTTTCCGATCGCGATCTGCGGAGCATCGATCGCTCCGCCGGTCATCGTGGTGACCAGTTCCGGCAGCGATGTGATCACAGCGAGGAACATCAGACCGATCCACGTTCCTCCTATATTGCTCTGTTTAGCGATTATATCGCCGAACGCTGCCAATTTATAACCGGCAATAATCACGATACACGCAGTCAGGCTAAAAATCAGCCAGTAACCCACCACAGTTGGACTTACCTCCTATCGTTATTGGTTGAATAACTCAATCTTTTTCACGCGTTCGGCATGTCTGCCGCCGGTAAACCGTGCATTTAACCATACCCTGGTAATTCGCTCAGCGAGTGCCGGCCCCAACGTACGACCACCGAGACAGAGGACATTAGCATTATTATGTTGCACGCTCATCTCCGCTGAATAAGTATCACTACAGTTGGCGGCTCTAATTCCGCGAGTCTTATTGGCTGTCATCGCCATACCAATACCAGTGCCACAAATGAGGATTCCTCGTTCATATCGGCCGGAAGCTACAGCTTCAGCCAGTCGATGCCCAATATCAGGATAATCGATCGCTTGCGGGGAATCAGTCCCCAAATCAACGCTGTCAAGTTCTTTTAACACCGAAGCAAGCAAGGTTCGTTTGAGAGTCAATCCGGCATGATCAGATCCAATAGCTATCTTCATCGTATCTCCCATGAGTGCTGTCGTTATAAGAGTTGTTAATATTCACGGTCTTCTTTGTTTGTACTTCTCGCGCTTCAGGCAAGGTAACCCTCACTCCGTTCGGGTAAATGCAAAATGAAAATTGCAAATTGCAAAAGTCAAATTGTTCCATTCGGTTTTATGAAGTTTTCCTTGCATTTTGCATTCTTCAATTTGCACTTTGCACTTTGAAATTCCTATACCGCAAGGCAAGGCAAATTTTCTTTCTCTCGCCAAGACGCCAAGAATTAATCCCAAAATATGCGTTAATAAAACCACAGAGGGCACAGAGATTATTCTAAAGATAAAAAACTCTATGATTCTTTAAGTAGTTCTCTG
>DOHL01000089.1:0-173 GCA_003535305.1 Candidatus Acetothermia bacterium | reverse complement strand
TTCTAATCGTATTCTTTTCATCAAACGAGTGCACAGAGGAAAATAACAAAATGGAGTTTTTTCTTTTATTTTAACATCTTTCTCTGTGGTCTCTGTGGTTAATGCATAATCTGGGTTAATTTCTATCCTTATTGTCTGTCATTCCTTTTTTTGTTATTCTTTGCGCCTTTGCG
>DOHL01000011.1 GCA_003535305.1 Candidatus Acetothermia bacterium | reverse complement strand
GGGAACAATTGGCGACCTTAAGCGCGGCCGCCCTCTCCTATACCGATAAGCGGGTAGATCATGGTGTAATGCACCGTTACCAAGTGATTACGGTCGACCGCTCGTTCAATCGGAGCGAATCGAACGTGATAGATATCACCCCCGATGCACTTCCGATCACGCGGATCAGCCCGATCTTTTCGCCGTTGGGCGAGGTAGATCCGACGATCGATGGAGTGATCGCAGCGGGCGAATGGGACGGTGCGACCAAGTTCGACGGTGGCGGCCTGATCGAGCGCGCGTTCATCGGCTACGGCACGCACAACCTCTACCTGCGAGCCGACACTGCGTTCTTGCCGAGCGAACTGATCGGCGAAAAGTACCGCCTCGTCCTGTACATCGGCTTTCACACCGGGGCTGAGCCGGGCACACCGATCAACGCACGCACGCGCTTCGCAGGCGAGGAGATAGGCTTTCCGCTGACACAGTTAGTGCAGATGCGATTTGAGCATATCAGACCGGACCGGCGGGGGAATGTATTCCGGTTCGTTGCCGACGGGATGGAAGGCTGGCGGTTCGACAACGATATCCGGTTGCTCCTGCAGCGCATCGTACGCGTCGATGAGACGATCGAGATCCAGGTTCCATTCACGGAGCTGGGGCTCGACCGGACCGAGGAACTGACCGTCTGGATGCGGCTTGCCATGGAGAAAGCGGGCGAGATACTCGGAAGCGCCCCCGCTCGTCCGGCGATCGCCCGTATCCCGGCGCTGGTCGGCGGCGAGGTGGTCGCTTCGTTTACCGATCCGCTCGGCGATGACCACGGCATGGGAACGCTCACCTATCCGACCGCCGGTGTGTTCGACGTTGAAGGGCTGTTCGACCTGTTGAGTTACACAATTTTCGATCAGGGTGAGAACTGGCTCTTCGTCTTCGAATTTTACGCCCTTCCCAACCCATGGGGCGGACCGCTCGGGTTCAGCCACCCGATCATCAATCTCTACTTGGACGTTCAGCCGGGTGGCTTGACCGAGGCGCACCCAGACGGGGACGCGATGCAAGTCAGATTCCACCCTGATCATCCATGGGACTTCTTCATCAAGGTCGCGGGCTGGTCTGACTATGGCAGGCACCTGTTCACTGCTGACGGAGAAACGCACTTGATCGACGTCTCTGCTGATCCGGCGCGGCGGTTGGTGCTGGTTCGGATTCCGAAAGACTTGGTGCCAGAGATCCGCGGAGCGCACTATGTGATCGTCGCTTCGCAGGATGGATTCGGGCCGGACCATATACGCCCCGTGGCCCGCACTGCCGGGGAGTGGGTCGGCGGCGGTAGCCCCGCTCCGCATGTTGCGCCGCTTGTCTTTGATTACTTGGTGCCTGCAGGTTACACCCAAGAGGAAATCCTTGCCGGTTTTTGTATCGAGGCCAGGACATTCGCCGTCCTGATCCCGATCATTGTCCCATCCGACTGATAGGAGGTGATAATAAATTAGAAAGAGAGTTTTACAGATATACAAGCAACCACAATAACAGGAGGTAGTTTCAATGAAAAAGTTTATCGCGTTACTGTTAGGATTTACGATGTTATTCGGTCTTACCGGCGCTGTCTGGGCAAGCACGCCCGGGGTACTCACCATCTGGGCCGATGCTACGCGGGCTCCAATTCTGGCCGGGCTGAGTGAAGCATTCACAGCGGAGTTCGGTATTCCGGTCGAGGTTCACGAGGTTGGTTTCGGTGATATCAGGGACAGACTCGGGATAGCCGGGCCGGCCGGTGAAGGCCCGGACATCATCATCGGCGCGCACGATTGGATCGGTCAGCTGATCGCTGATGGCTTGCTTGAGCCGATCCTCTTCCTAGAGGATATAAGGGATCAGTTCGTCCCCGTCGCTATTGAGGCGTTCTCAAGTGGGGGGCGGATCTACGGGCTTCCCTACCTGACAGAGGCTGTCGGTCTCATCTACAACAGGGACCTGGTGCTGGTGCCGCCGGCAACCTTCACCGAGTTCATTGCTATTGCCAGTGCACTGACCGATCCGGAAAAGGGGCAATTTGGTTTCCTATCCAACATCCCCCAACCGGATCCTTACCATGCTTTCCCGTTTATATCCGCATTCGGCGGCTATGTCTTCGGGCTGGACGAGGAAGGGGTACTCGATCCCCGTGACATCGGTTTGGACAATGAAGGCGCGATCATCGGCGGGCACCTTATTCTGGAGCTCATCACCTCTGGATTGCTGCCGGTAGGGACTGACTATGGAGCCATGACCGGTCTGTTCAACGACGGCATGGTAGGGATGATCCTCACCGGCCCGTGGGCGGTGAGGGATATCAAGGCTGCTGGGATCAATTACGGCATCGCTCCGCTTCCCACTATCGGAGGACAGGCCATGAGGCCGTTCGTCGGCGTGCATGGATTTATGGTGAGCGCGTTCAGTGCCAACAAGATCTTGGCGATGACCTTCCTTGAGGAATTCATCGCCACGAAAGATACGATGCTGGCGCTCTACGAGGCAGATCCGCGAAACCCGGCCTTCATCCCTGCGTTGGATGTGGTCGCGGCCGATCCGGATGTGGTCGCCTGGGCTGCAAACGCGGCTGTCGGTACCCCCATGCCGAGCATCCCGGAGATGGGTGCTGTGTGGACAGCCTGGGCCGATGCCTTGCTTTTGATCGTGACGGAAGAGGTGTCGCCCGAGGACGCCCTGCGGGATGCTGTAATGCGCATCCGCGCGGTGATCGGATATGAATAGATAAGGAGGTGAGAAAAGGGGGCCGCCGCAAAGGCGGCTCCCTCATGTCTATGACTGCAATCTTGGCAAAGATTCTTCTCTTGGGAGTTGTTGATTCTCTTGGGGTTTGGACGGCGGTAGGGCTCGTCGTTGCCCAACGCTGGGGGATGTTGGCCGGTCTGGTTGTGGGCCTCCTGGCGCTGAACTACGCCGTCCTCTCCAAAAGGGCTTACCCTCTGCGCTACCTCTTACCCGGTCTTATTCCTTTTTGTCTAATGGTCGTCTATCCTATCACTGTCAACATGGGTGTGGCGTTTACTAACTTTGGAACAGGGCATCGGCTCACTAAAGAGCAGGTAATCGACCATTTCGAAAGTCGTTTCTACTTGCCGGAAGACGGTGAGAGATTCACCTTTCAGGCATTCAGGGATCATGAAGAGGACTTTATTTTTCTTTTAGTTTCTAAGGAAACAGGAACAACTTACCTATCAGCAGAGGGTATTTTAGAAATCGTTACACTGGAAGATTCGCGCTTTGTCTTTGACCGCGGGGAGATCGTTCAGATCAATGGCTATTACCGGCTAAGCCGGGGTGAACTATTCCGTTTGCTTGGGCAACTTCAGGAAATCAGACTGGAACGGAATGAGGAGGTAATCCGGCTCACCTCAATACGCGAGTTTCGTGTGTATCAACAACGGTATCACTACGACCGTGAGCAAGGAACCTTGACCGATCTGAAGACAGGAATAATCTATACACCTATAGCAGGAGCCTTCACTTCAGCAGATGGAGAGAGACTCTTGCCGGGCTTCGTGGTTAGGATAGGTTTCCAGAACTTTCTTGAGATCATAAATAATCCGCATATCGCTCGGCCGTTCTTTCGTGTCTTTCGCTGGACCTTCGCGTTTGCCGCGTTGAGCGTCGCTACTACCTTTGTGCTCGGGTTTAGTTTAGCCGTACTCCTCAATGATCCACACTTAAAGATGCGTCACTTATATCGCACTATTTTAATTATTCCATATGCAATTCCAGGGTTTATCTCCATTCTGATATGGGCTGGAATGCTGAATGTCGACTTTGGCATCGTCAATCGTATTTTGCAAGATCTGTTTGGCACTACGATCCCCTGGCTCCATGATCCTCTTTGGGCTAAGGTGGCAGTAGTGCTGGTGAATCTGTGGCTTGGTTTTCCCTATATGATGATTATATGTTTGGGGGCATTGCAGAGCATTCCCAGTGAATTGTATGAAGCGGCGCGAATCGATGGGGCCGGCAGTTGGCAGCGATTTAGGAAGGTAACCTTCCCTCTCCTCTTGATATCGATAGCTCCCCTCTTAGTTGGCTCGTTTGCATTCAACTTTAATAATTTCAACGTTATTTATCTGCTGACAGGAGGAGGTCCTCCTATCCCGGGAGCAATGACCCCGGCTGGAGCGACCGATATCCTGATCAGCTACACCTATAATTTGGCCTTTGGTGGTGTTGGAGCTCAGTACGGCTTTGCCGCGGCGATCTCCCTGATCATCTTTGCGATCATCGCCACAATCAGTGCGATCAACTTCCGCTTCACGCGTCGTCTGGAGCGGATAAGTGAGGGTCTCTAAGGAGGAAACGATGTATAGCCGACATACACTGCTCGGGAAAATCTTTCGTCATCTGCTGGTCTGGGCGATGATCGCCTTTACCATTTTTCCCGTTATCTGGATCTTCTCTGCCTCGATCAATCCTGGCAACACCCTTTTCGGTCTGCGTTTCATCCCCCAAGTGGTAACCTGGAATCATTATCTGGATCTCTTTACCAATCCTCTACACCCCTTTGGCTTATGGTTATGGAATAGCATCAAGGTCTCGGGGACGGCATCGCTGGTGACGGTATTTTTGACCGCTCTTGGAGCCTATGCATTATCCCGTTTTCGCTTTCGCGGCCGCCGGACAGGGCTATTAGCCTTGCTCCTTATCCAGATGTTCCCTCAGATGCTAGCTATGGTGGCGATATACCTTCTTCTTCTCAGCATCGGGCGCTATATCCCTTGGTTAGGATTGAACACTCACGCCGGGTTGATCATGGTCTATCTCGGCGGAGCAATGGGGTTCAATACATGGCTAATGAAAAGCTATTTTGATACAATTCCCCATGACTTAGAGGAGTCGGCTATGGTAGATGGAGCTACTCATTTCCAAGCCTTCCTGAGAATCATCCTCCCCCTTGCCCGACCCATATTGGCGGTCATCTTCATCCTCACCTTCATCGGAACATACTCTGATTTTCTGCTGCCAAGTATTCTGTTGACTGGAACAAGACAATTTACCTTTGCTGTGGGATTACGGCTGTTCATCCAAGGGCAATATGCCACCCGGTGGGGGATATTCGCGGCGGCATGCATGCTTGGTGCTATTCCTATCATGGTTGTATTCCTTTCGCTGCAGCGGTTTCTCATCTCCGGCCTCACCCGCGGAGGCGTTAAGGGTTGACGCTGTTGGAGTTTACGACACCAGACTGGGTCCGCGATGCGATCTTCTACCAGATCTTTCCCGAGCGATTTTTTAACGGGGACGCAGAGAACGATCCAATTGGAGTACGGCCGTGGGGAGAACGTCCGCAGAGCCGTTCCTTCTTCGGCGGCGATCTTGTCGGCATCGTAAAGAAGCTCGACTACCTACAGACGCTTGGAGTAAACGCGCTCTATCTCACTCCGATCTTTGTCTCTCCTTCGAATCATAAATACGACACCGAGGACTATTTCACGGTAGATTCGGCGTTCGGAGGGAACGACGCGTTATTGAAGCTAATATCCGCCCTCCATGCACGTGATATGCACATCGTTCTCGACGGGGTATTCAACCACTGCGGCAAGACCCACCCCTTCTTTCAGGATGTTGTTGAACAAGGGCCCAGCTCGCCCTACTGGGACTGGTTCACTATCTCTGGCGAGCAGGTCGTTTGCGAACCACAACCGAACTATGTTTGCTGGGCCGGGGTTTCAAGCATGCCTGAATGGAACCATCGCAATCCGGATGTGTGTGAATACCTATTCTCAGTGGTGCGCCACTGGATCAGGGCGTACAAGATCGATGGCTGGCGGCTCGATACGACCGAGTACCTCCCCCCGAACTTTGTGCGCTCTATCCGACGTGTCGCCAAGGAAGAGAACCCCGACGCCTATGTTTTGGGAGAGGTGATGGGGCTCGCCACTTCGTGGTTTAAACATGACGCTGTCGACGGGGTAATGCACTATAAACTATGGGAAGGGCTCGTCTCCTTCTTTGCAAAGGGAGAATGGGACGCACAGCAGTTCATCAATCATGTTAACGGCATCTGGAAGAGCTACCCTGAGGAGGCGAACCACACTTCCTATACCCTCCTTGGGAGTCACGATAAATCCCGCTTTCTCACCCTGTGCCGGGGTGACCATCGTAAATTCCTCCTGGCTGCGGCGTTCCTGTTCACCTTTCCCGGCGTGCCGGCGATCTACTATGGAGACGAGATCGGCATGACAGGAGAGGAAGATCCGGATTGTCGTCGTACTTTTCTCTGGAAAGAGGAAGAGCAAGACAGGAATATCTTTAGTATTGTTAAAAACTTGATCAAATTGCGAAAAGAGAGAATAGCGTTGCGCCGCGGTAAATTCGTTTTTGTCCAGGCAAAAGATACGATCCTCACTTACTTGCGACAGCTGGGAAAGGAAAAGATCGTAATAGTAATCAACGCCGGCAATGAATCGGTCTCAGTTAAACTTCCCGCCCCCATCAGTGGGGATTTTTACGATCTGTGCCTTCAGGAGAAAATTTCGTCACCAGTTGAGGTCGCGGCGGTCGACTTCCGTATTCTTCGCTGCAGAGAGTGAAAATGCGAGCAGAATGACGACGTTGACGTTACAGAACTTAATCCAGCTACCGTCCCTACTTGCGGCAAACAGACCGACCAAAATATACGTTAATAAAACCACAGACCTG
>DOHL01000040.1 GCA_003535305.1 Candidatus Acetothermia bacterium | reverse complement strand
TACAATGAGACAATCGTTAATCAACTATATTGTTGGCGTCACATTTACGATCGATAGTAATTTATGGAAATAGAGAAAGCAAAAGTTCTTGGCTTCTGCTGTGGGGTCAGACGCGCAGTAAAGATGATCGAAACTGAACTCTCTGCCGGTGAACCCCTTGCTGCATTGGGAGCGATCGTCCATAATTCCGCGGTGGTAAATGAGTTGGCTGCGCGCGGCGCACGACCGGTCTCTGATCTCGCCCAGGTAACTGAGAGGGTAGTAGCGATCACTGCCCATGGAGCTCCGATGCAAATCTTTTCTCAGATCGAAGAACGCGGATTGAGGATCGTCGATACCACTTGCCCGATCGTTCGTAAAGTACAGCAGCGCGCGGCGGATTTGGCAGAAGCCGGCTTTACCATCGTTATCTGTGGCGAGAAGAGTCATCCGGAAGTGAAAGGGATTTTAAGCTGGACAGATGGAAAAGGGATCGCTTCTCTATCGGCCGATCTTGAGCTTCCGCCAACCAACAGAGGGATCGCTCTGATTGCGCAAACGACAATAAAACAAGAATTCTTTGCCGATTTTGCTTCCAAACTTGCTTGTCGCTATAATAACATCTTAGAGATCAAGATCATCGATACAATATGTCCGGAAACGAGCCGGCGTTATAAAGAGATCGAGGAGTTAGCAAAACGCACTGACGCGATAATTGTAATTGGGAGTCGTGGTTCGGCTAATACGCGTAACTTGGCGGAAATTGCAACAACTGGCAACAGTATGACTTACCATATTGAACGAGCCAGTGAAATTGATCCGACATGGATCGAGGGCGTGAAAAAGATAGGCATTACCGCCGGAACATCGACTCCTGATAGATTGATCAGAGAAGTGATGAAAACTATAAAGCGACTGGCAAATTTCCAATCCGCCGGCAAATAAAATCGTTGATCTTTTGTCGTTAATACAGCGAGGAGGTTTTGGGTAAAGATTATGGTCAAAAAGATACAGATCGATGAGGGAGTAATCGTGCAGTCATCGCAGATGGTGATTACAGTAACGACGGAGAGGGCGCCCCAGCTCATCGATATCACACCTGAACTGGAGCAGGTGCTGGAAGATACCGGGATTGAACAAGGAATCGCCGTTGTCTTCTCCAATCACACGACAGCTGCTATACGGATCAATGAAAGTGAGCCTCTTCTCCTCCACGATATGGAACGATTTCTGGAACAGATAGCGCCGCCGGAAGCTGACTATAAACACAATGATTTTACGGTCCGTATCGCTAATATGGGTGAAGACGAATGTCCAAATGGCCATGCCCATTGCCAGCATCTCTGTCTCGGAACGAGCGAAACAATCCCAATCAATCAAGGGCAGTTCATATTAGGGAAATGGCAGCGCGTTTTTCTCGTGGAGTTGGATCGCCCGCGCGAACGGGAAATAACAGTACAGATCATCGGATATTGAATAATAAGGAAGAGAGACGTTCTCCCTCTCACATCCTGAATTCGACCAATTCAGGAATCTAATACCCTGGTTGTTTTCAACATCGAACCTTGCTATCCGATAATGTGAGGTGATTTAACATGCACAAAGTGTTAATGATGACAGTTTTTCTTATGCTGCTGCTCGGCATGGGAGCAACAGCGACAGAGGCGGCGGGAGCGCCGATCAGGGAAGTGGGTGATTATTGGCAATATCAGATCACAGCGACTGGCCGGGATGGAGAATTGACACAGTGGATAACCACCGAGAAACTTCTGCGGCAAGGGATCCTATATGACCTCACAAGCTCAATGCTGTTTACAGATGAGATGGACCTGATGCGGATTTCTGTCGGTAAAATGCCGGCAATCGAAGAGCGGCTTTGGTTTCCGTTGGTCGTCGATAAATCTTGGACAAGGACACACATTACTTTTCTCGGGACAGAGACGATGATCGCCACAGTGTTGGGCTTTGAAAAAGTGGAGACTCCAGCCGGCGAGTTCGAGGCGTTCCACATTCGGGTGGAGGTCCATTGGGAAAGAGCGCTGGGTCGCCCCCCAGCGCCGGTTCGCGTCACTGAGCTGTGGTACAGCCCGCAGGTGAGAAATTATGTGCGCCAGATAAGACTGGTCGATGGCGAGATCATGAGCGAGCGACTGCTCCTCTCTTATGGACGGATGATTCTACAAGAAGCGATCGAAAAAGTCTTAGTGCATCTTGAAGCAGCGCTGGCAGATTGGGCATTGTTCCGTGGCGCCATACGATCGTTGATGAGTCTCCATCAGCACGGGATTGAATCCGACCGGGTAATGGAAATGATCCGTACCGCAACTCCGCCGCCGCTGCCGGGGAACTGACTGCACTATATATACCACCCCGATCTATGTTGCACAAAGGGAACAGAAGGCGGTGTTGGCTCTTCCTGGTAGGGGAGGTGTTGGCAAGAAGAAGGAAAATGCGTTCCCAGAGCAGGTTGTGGCCTTATTTTCAGTGTTTTGCGGGAAATTCGGGGTCAGGGAAATTCGGGGTCAGAGCTTTACTCATAGTCCATGGCCCAAGGACCGGAGCCCGTGGCCTGTGGCTCGTGGTTCAGAGCAGAGCCCGGAGTCCATGGTTCGGAGTCCGGAGTCGGAAAGTTATTGATAGGGTAGGAAGGGCCGGTTAAGTTCCCGGCTCCTCCTCCCTCCGAACCGGACGTGCGGTTCTCC
>DOHL01000056.1:8919-9093 GCA_003535305.1 Candidatus Acetothermia bacterium | reverse complement strand
GTCTGTGCAGGGCTTGGAATGATAAATGCGGGGAAATGGACACACCCGCAAACGACCGGTCCGGCCAATGCGCCGCGACCGACTTCGTCGATGCCGGCGATCATAATTTGGTCTTTACCCGTCTCTTTGTGAAAAATATCGACTGCTGTTCTCCAATCGAAAGATAGTAGGGGC
>DOHL01000056.1:546-8542 GCA_003535305.1 Candidatus Acetothermia bacterium | reverse complement strand
CAGTAATTGTGCAGGGCAGGCCCCTGTGAAGTAGGACTGCACGGGGCAGGCATTTTACCGTATTAGACCGACCCGGGGAAGCGGCCAAATACGCACCAGAGGTACTCCGATAACGTTCTCTTTATCGATGAATCCCCAGAAGCGCGAATCGAGACTATCGCGCGAGTTATCTCCCAGGACAAAGAACTTGCCCTCAGGAACACGGGTAGGGTGAATTCCATACTGGATACGCGGATCGCCCATCCAGTAGGAACGAGTAAATTGCTCGCCGGACAATCGCGCTCCATCAACGTACAGCACACCTTCTTTGATCTGTACGGTTTGACTGCCGACCGCAATTAGGCGCTTGACAAAACGTGTCCGGCGCTCGCGCAGCTCAATCCCCAGATCATCGAGAGAGTCGATTCCCTCTTCTTTAATTCCCAAATCGAATGGCGGAGCGTTGGAGACCCTGATCAGGATACGTGTTCCATCCAAAAGCCTGTCAAATACAGCCCCTGCTCCTGCAATAGAGGAGACCGGCTCGTGGTTGAGCGAGATGATCTCTCTGCCGACAGGGAGGCCGGCGCGAGCGGCGGGTGATCCAGCGCGCACACTATGCACTAATAGTTCATAGGGATGCCAGAAGACGATCACATCACCTGGCTGTGGGTCACGAAAATGATAGGTCAGTATATTGACGAAGAATGAGTCTCCCGGTTCAATTGCCGGAATCATCGATCCAGTAGGAACGGTCATTCTGACAACGACAAAAGTCATTAAAAATGCGGCGATAGCTACCGCCACAATCAATGTTTCCACCCATTCGAGGACCACTTTCATGGTCCGCCCGGGCTTCCAGCCGCAGCGTTCTGTTATTCGCAATATGAGGGCCGGCTTCTTCTCCTTCTTTCGTCGCATTATCGTATTCGCATTAACCGGCGTAGATAGTACGGCCTGCTTTGACGCACTCGGCCTCTCTTTACCACTTCGATCTTTTCGATCCACGGAGCATGGAGAGGCAATGTCTTTTCCACTCCGATTCCAGATGACCTTTTCCGTACTGTTACCATAGCTTTTGTGCCACTGCTGCTCGTTTTCAGTACTAGGCCTTCAAAGATCTGCGTCCGTTCCTTGGTTCCTTCTGTTATTCGCTCGTAGACTCTCACGATGTCGCCGGCACGAAAACTTGTCCGTTCACGAAGAGAATCACTCTCTATTGCTCGTATAATTTCGTTCATTCAATCTCCTTTGCCCTCAATCTCTTATCCGCTTACCAACAGCGCGGTTCTTATCTGCTCAGATCGATACTTTCTTTATCATTGAGTATGGTCACCGATCAATCGATCCAATGTTATCGCTACTGCCGAACGCACTGACAGATGGTTGAAAAGAGCGTCCGGCCTGATCGGCGGTAGAAGAAAATCGCATGTTGCGATTAATTCTTCACTCATTCCCCATCCAGTACCGAATAGTATATAGATTGGAAGATGACTTTTCAATATCTTTTCTGTCAGCTGATCATAGGGAATATGCTTTGAGCAGCCTGTATCTGATGTGCGAGCCGATGTGCTGACAAGAAGAGGTTTTTTGCCTTCTGCTTCACTTATGATCTGTACCGTTTCATCGAGGTCGACAGCTACTCGGATGATGGCCAATGCTTCCCCGCGGCGACTATGATTAGCTGCTTGTTCTCCCTCGGTCCAAAAACCTACGATCTTCCACGCGATATCCTGCTGTGAGGGAAGAGGCGTTACCACAAAGTAAGTCGCTACCCCGTAAGTATGGGAGGTTCGCGCAATGTCATGGACATCCATACTGGTCAATGCAGTAGCAACTATTTCACCGCGTCTATTTTTTATTGGAAAGTGGAGCAGACCGATATAAAGATTACCCATTGCTCTCTTCTCTCTTCTCAGTGCAGTCATATCCACGAATTCCCAAAATGTCCGGCCGATGAAGAGCTGTCTTGCGCCATGCTTGCTCTTCGCGGAAAGTTTCGATCCGGCTGTGATCGCCGCTGAGAAGAACTTCTGGTACGGTCAGTCCCTGAAAATTACGCGGGCGCGTATACTGCGGCGGCCCTAAGTGTGCTTTGTTATAGAAAGAATCTCCTTCTACTGATTCGAACCGGCCTACTACACCAGGAATCAACCGGGCGACTGTCTCGATGAGAACAACGGCAGCTATTTCACCGCCGGTAAGGACATAATCCCCGATTGAAATTTCCTCATCGACAAATGATAAGACGCGTTCATCCACCCCTTCGTAGCGACCGCAAAGAAGAAGCAATCCATCGAGAGCAGCAAGCCGCAGGGCATCGGATTGTCGGAACAGTTTTCCTTGTGAGGAAAGGAGGAGTGTTCTCCTCTTTTCGGAGAGAGGCGCGTTGATCGTTTCTACAGCGCGGAAAAACGGCTCCACTTTCATCACCATTCCTGGACCGCCCCCATACGGACGGTCGTCCACAGTGCGATGAAAATCATCGGTAAAATCACGCAGATCGTGAATGTGAATCTCTATTTTCTTTGTTTGCTGCGCTTGATAGAGGATTCCTTCAGTAAAGAATCCGTTCAGCATTTTGGGAAAGATCGTTATTACATCGAATCGCATATTGTATTGTGTAGGTTATTTTTCTATGATGTCGACCACGATCTCTTTGCCGACACGATTTGCTATTCCAGCGAGAAAAGTGCGTAGAGAATCGATCGTCTTGCCTTTCTTACCCACAATTTTGCCTTGATCTTCTTTGCCGGCTTTGATCAGTATGATGTCGATTTTCTCTGTCTCGATCCTTTCAATCTCAATCTGTGTCGGATCGTCGACAAGCGCACTGACCAAAAAGAGACAGAGGCGATAGAGCATTACTCTTCTGCGGTTTTAACAGCTATATCATCTTCTTCTATAGCTGCTGGGCTCTCTTCTTGCAGGGAACCTTCTTCTGTTACTGATTCATCCGGATCATTCTTATCTTTGTTATGCCGACTATTAAATATGCCTGCTTTTGAAAGGATAGAGCGCACCGTTGCCGTTGCTTTTGCTCCTTCTTTTAACCATTTTAATGTCTCTTCTGCGTCGACTTCAAAGGAAGGGGGATCGGTGAGAGGATTGTAGTGTCCTAAATCAGCGACTGCCTTTGTGTCTCTCGGTTTCCGGCCATCTAAGACAACGATGCGATAAGATGGCTGTCCTTTCCTTCCGATTCTCTTCAGTCTTATTCTTGCTGCCATAATTTGCTCCTTTTCTATTTTACTGCCGCGCTTGTCTCTGATAAGCCGCGTTGTTTATTCTAAAAACCATAATTGGTTTGCCATAAAGATCTGTCTGCAGAGATTGAGGGTTCATAATCTTATCTTGCCTGCCTGACAGGCGGCCTTGCTCTGTAACGATTAACTTAGAACCTCAAGCCCGTTTAATCTGCGTGGCTAAATAGTTACCTATAGTCTAACAAAATTTCTCTATTATTACAGTGCGGCAATCAATAGATCTATGGCAAGTTATAAATCGATCGACTAAAGATCAAACGGAAGATTCATTTTCCCTCTCTTTCCCTTGACCAACTTCAAAGCCTTTTTCGCTTCGTTGAACCGTGATAAAATCTGATTGACTTCTCGTGCTTTTGTTCCACTACCACGAGCAATCCTCTTTTTACGCCGCCCACTGATTATCGATGGATTATTCCGTTCCGCAGGGGTCATCGAGCGGATAATGGCCATCGCTTTCTTCAGGTCACTATCATCAACATTGACTTTGCCGGCGAGCTTCCCCATCCCGGGAAGTTTGTCGATGATCTGAGACAGCGGTCCTAATTTCGTCATCTGTTCCAATTGCTCAAGGAAATCCTGTAGTGTAAAGCGATCTTTTTGAATCCGTTCGGCCAGTTCTTTTGTCTTCTTCTCATCGAGTTGTTGCTCAGCTTTTTCGATCAACGAGAGAAGATCTCCCATCCCCAAAATCCGTTCGGCCATGCGGCGGGGATGGAAAAGCTCTAAATCCTCGATCTTTTCTCCTACACCAACGAATTTTATCGGTTTGCCTGTTACATGATTGATTGAAATAGCGGCCCCGCCGCGCGCATCGCCTTCAAGTTTAGTCAATATAATGCCTGTGAGGTCAAGACGCGTGTCAAATTCAGCGGCGATGTTAACCGCTTCTTGTCCGGTCATTGCATCAGCGACGAGAAAGATTTCATCGGGCGAGGTCTCTTTCTTCATCGCCACCAGCTCAGACATCAGTACAGTATCAATTTGCAACCTGCCGGCTGTGTCAATGATCACTACGTCGCGCAGCTTCTCTTTTGCTGCTGTCACAGCAGCGACAGCGATCTCTTCCGGCGAAGATTCAGCAGTAAAAAAAGTTGGAACATCAAGGTCTGTTCCGAGTTTCTCCAATTGTTGTACTGCTGCCGGACGATAGATATCCGTTGCTACCAGAATAGGTTTGCGTCCATCTCTTTTCAGCTGCAGCGCCAGCTTGGCTGCGGTGGTGGTTTTACCTGATCCTTGTAACCCGACAAGCATTATCACAGACGGTCGTGATATGAGAGTAAGCGGCGAATTCTCTTCCCCCATCACCGCTGTCAGCTCATCACAGACGATCTTGACCATTTGTTGGCCAGGGGTGAGGCTCTCCAGCACTGCTGTTCCGACTGCTTTGTCACGGATCTTTGCCAAGAGATCCTTGACGACTTTGTAGTTGACGTCAGCTTCCAGCAATGCCAGCCTAATCTCGCGTAAGCCGGCTAAAACATCAGTCTCGCTCAGTTTCCCCTTTCCTTTAAGACGAGAGAAGATTGAGCTCAGTTTTTCTGTCAGTGAAGAGAACATCTTTTTCCTTTATCTATCTGTGATCGCTTTATTTAGGTTACCGGCAATAGCGGTTGTGCGATCAAACTAATCCTACATCTTCCAAAAAAGCCGTCCCTAAATTTCCTGCGGCAAACATAGGATGAGAAATGATCTCTTGATAAAGATCACGTGTCGTCATAACTCCCTCAACGTTAAATCGTTCTAATGCGCCGTACATCTTTATTCGCGCTTCTTCCCGATCCTTTCCCCAAACGATCAGTTTGGCGAGAAGAGAGTCGTAATAAGGTGAAATATCCATTCCATTATACATATAGCTATCGATTCTAACCCCGTGACCACCGGGAAGTTCGTTGATTTGCAGCTTGCCGGTAGAGGGGAGGAATCCACGCGTTGCGTCTTCGGTGTTGATCCGACATTCGATCGCATGGCCATGAAATTCAATTTCCTGCTGCGTATAACTGAGAGCCTCTCCCATTGCTACGCGGATCTGGTCGGCGATCAAGTTCTTGTTGCAGATCTCTTCTGTAACCGGATGTTCTACTTGAATACGCGCATTGACTTCGATGAAGTAGTAACTTCCTTCGCTATCGACAAGAAACTCGATGGTGCCGGCATTCTCATATCCAAGTGCCGTAGCGATATCGACTGCTGACTGGTGGATCGCATTACGGGTCTCTGTTGGAATGAGCGGCGCCGGCGCTTCCTCGATCAATTTTTGGTGGCGACGCTGCACCGAACAATCGCGATCACCGAGATGGACAATATTTCCATGTTTATCGGCTATTATCTGTACTTCAACATGTCGCGGATTTTCAATATACTTTTCTAAATATATCTCTGCTGCGCCGAATGATACGCGTGCTTCCTCACAAGCGGTTTGAAGAGAAGCCTGAAATTCTTGAGAGTTCCGCACCAATCTTATCCCTCTTCCTCCTCCTCCCAAGACCGGTTTGATGAGCAAAGGGTATCCTATTTTCTTTACTTCACCTTCTGCTTCTTCGACGGTGATCGGGTCTAATGTTCCAGGAATGGTCGGTATCCCGATCGCAGCGACCTCTTTTTTCGCTTTCAGTTTATCACCGGCTAACTCCATCACTTTCCGTGGGGGACCGATAAAATTCAGTTTATGGCTCTCACATGCTTCAACAAAGAGCGAGTTTTCGGAAAGGAATCCGTATCCCGGATGGACCGCTTGGGCGCCACTGATCTCAGCAACGCTGATCATTGCCGGAATATTGAGATAGCTCTGCTCGACCGGAGCTGGGCCGATACAATAAGATTCTGAAGCCAGCCGCACATGCGGAGCTCCGCGTTCAGTCTCGGAAAAGACAGCGACCGATTCCAATGAAAGCTCACGACATGCTTCCACCACCCGCAGAGCGATCTCGCCGCGATTAGCAATTAACACTTTATCGAAACTCATCGATACCACCTGTCACAACATTTTCTTCCGATGGAATTTACCATGCTCTTCTCTCCTTGTTTGTAATTCTGCCGGGTAATCATTTAGCACAAAATAAGGTGGGTCTATAGAAACCATAATCATCGCCAGGTAGATGAACTTGCTCTCAAGGCGGATATAGGTGATGTCACTGACCCAAGCCAGATCCGGATAGGTGATCTGTAGCTCTTTTACCAAGCTTGGATAGCGAGGATAGGGATGTTCGCTGTCGGTCGTGCGGCATTTTCCTGCGCTTTATCGGCCGTTGTAACCCCATCTTTTGCATCACACGCCGCGTCTGTTTTGCGTAAACCAAACTACTTTCCTCACTGCCTCAGCCAATTTTCAACTACCAGTTCCGGCACTCTTTCAAAATCTGTGTCATCGGAAACGAGGGTGTAGCCCTTTATCGATGCAATAGAGGCAATAAGTATATCAGCATCCTCGATGAGAAGCCCCCTTTGCTTTAAGTTAGCCCAGAGAGTGTTTGCATAATTTAGGATGTCTTTTTCATCTATAAAAAGAATTCCTAAGTCGTGGGAAATACTTCCAAACTCCTTTATTTTCTCTGATTTTTTTATGCTTTCAAGACCTCGTTTAATTTCATAATAAGTGATTGCATTCATCGTGACATGCAAATCCTCCTCACGCGCTTTTCTTATCCTGGCAAGAATCCCTTCATCCTTTTTAATGAGAGCAGTCACTATATTCGTGTCCAGAGTAAATCCTTTCGCCTTCATGGATTCCCCCTCTTTTCAAATAAGGGACGCCTACGCACTGCTTCCTCGAACTGTTGCCATTCCTCTGAAGACAAATCATCAAGAAATCCGTAAAGTCTATTCCAGGCCTCCATTCCAAGGCTCTGTGCCGCCAATTCTCTATCGCTGATTTTCAGTTTCTCCAAAATTTGTGGAATATTGAAATTCCATACACAATTCCCTATAAATCTCCAGCTTTCTGCATGTTCATCAATGGCTTTACAGTACTCTTTAACCTCTTCTTTGGTTTGATAAATTTTTTCGATTTCAAGCACCGGCATAAGCACTACTCTCCTTTCAAAGAACTGAGCAGAATAAAGATAAGTCCGCCAATAACAAGTCCTCCAATCAGGTTTTTTATCTCTTTATCTTTTATTAACTTTTGAATTTCTATCGAAACAGTAGAAAGAGTTTTTAACGGGGCTGTTCTGTCTATGCGAATTACTTTATATTGTGGAGAAACTTTGAGACCCTTATCTGCTATTATAAAGACTGGTTTATTTACTTTTTGGCTATAGGCTATCTCCGCATTTACCCACTCTATGTGATGTCCATTTTGGGTCATAATACCAATAACATAATTAGATGACTCAATTTGCGTGTTAATAGAGGAAGGTAATGCACCTGTTGGATTCCGATCACGGTGGGCAATAATCGGAACAGCCCCTTTGGAGGCAGCTACATCTGCTGCTGTGTTTACAATCGCCAGTTCCATAGGAACTACACTATGACTAATAAATATCTGAATCGCCGTTCTATATTCTCACCGCCATTTCTCTTTGCCCTATCTGGCATCACATTATAACGCAAAAACGAACATTCAGGCAAAATGTTGCCTACCATCGGGCGTAAGCCCGAGTAATGACCTTCTTGTCTGGCAGACAGGCGGGCTTGCTTCGCAACGAAGGTCGACCGAGCACATAATCTCCATATTTTATCATCCGATCGAGCAACAAGCTAATATGAAAAGATCACTGAATGACAAACATGGCCGGCTCTTTATCCGCCCG
>DOHL01000056.1:0-151 GCA_003535305.1 Candidatus Acetothermia bacterium | reverse complement strand
CCGGCCAGGTGAATCAGCTCGGTGGAAAAAGGAGCTTTCTCAACTGTGATCGTGCTGTCGGGATTAAGGGTGAAGAGTTTATCCCCATCGGCGAAAAGAGCCGTTTTAGTTTTAACCCGAACGGTAAGCCTCTCTTCCGGAGAGAAGATAA
>DOHL01000119.1:2148-3834 GCA_003535305.1 Candidatus Acetothermia bacterium | reverse complement strand
CTTCATGGGGCTACGAACTTTCGGACTCCGGCCTCTTGGCCGGCACCCATCACTCATCACTCATCACTCCGGCCTCTTGGCCGGCTATAATCCGTGTATGTCAGTGTCAATCCGTGGTTCTTTCCTCCCTCGGATGCGGTTCAGGGATGGGTTTACTGAATATGTACGGAAAATTACCTTCGGCGTCTTGGCAAAATAAAAAACGTAAGTATTTACGGATTTGCAATATTCTCATGCAGTCGGCTCTTTATCATAAGTCAGCGGATAGAAACTGGCGTATCCCTTATGGAAATGAAGAATGAACTTACCCAGCGGGCCATTGCGCTGCTTGGCGATAATTATCTCTGCTTCACTGACGATACTTTGGCCACTCGTCTGCGGTTCTTCTTCCGGCTCATCATAATAATCCTTGCGGTAGATAAATATGACGATGTCGCTGTCCTGCTCAATCGCTCCGCTTTCCCGCAGATCAGCCAATTGTGGTATTTTTTTGCCCGGACGTCTCTCTACGGCACGACTCAGCTGCGAGATAGCGATGACCGGAACATTCAGTTCACGGGCCAATTTCTTAAGTGATCGCGATATATAAGCGATCTCCTGTTCGCGGACATCGGTCCTGATTCCTCCTTCGATCAATTGGATGTAATCGACGACGATAAGGCCGAGACCATATTCAGAGGCCATCCTCCGTGCGCGAGCCCTGATCTCCATGATCGATGCGCCTGGACTATCGTCGACAATAATATTGCTATCTTGAAACCTTCCTGCGGCCATGGCGATATCACGCCATTTTCCTACTGGTACAAACCCACCTCGCAGACGGTGTAAACTCACCTTGGCTTCGCCGCATAGTAGTCGTTCCAATAGCTGTTCCTTGGCCATTTCCAAACTGAACACCCCTACTGAAGCTTTGCCGCGAATAGCGATATTACGAATGAGGGAAAGAGCAAAGCTCGTCTTACCCGTCCCTGGTCTGCCGGCAACAACGATGAGATCTGAATTACGCAAACCGGAAGTCATTTCGTCGAACTTGGCAAATCCCGTCGATATACCAGTGAGAGTGCGCCGGTCAGGATCACTGTGCAGTCTTTCCAGGTCCTCGATGTGCGAGCCGAGGAAATCTTTCAGATGATAATAACTATCAATGGAATCACGTTGAGATAGATCAAAAATAATCGATTCTGCCCGGTCGAGGATCTCGTCGATATCGTGCTCTTCCTCATAACCAAGCTCAGAGATCCTTGTTCCGCTTTCGATGAGGGCGCGCAGCAACGCTTTTTTTTTGACGATTTTGGCGTAGTAGTCCAGACTTGCCGTAGTAGTTACCCGATCAAGGAGTTCATTGAGATAGGCTCGTCCCCCGATTTTGACTAATTCATCCTTCTCTTCCAACCGGTTGGCCACCGCAATGATATCTGCCGGCTCACTCCGTTCCGCTAATTCATAAATAACGCGAAAGATGATACGATGAGACTGCGTATAGAAATGTTCCGGTCGAAGTTGGTCCAACAGAACAGGGAGTACTCTCTCCGGCTCGAGGAGCGCCGAACCGAGAACGACCTGTTCTATCTCTGTGCTTCGCGGAAGAGATCTTGGATATCCCTCAATTGTTTGCGCGTAATCTCTTTGCGCCATTGCATTTACCTCTTACTGATAAAATAGTGAGTGTCGGGACTCCGGACTCTT
>DOHL01000119.1:0-1766 GCA_003535305.1 Candidatus Acetothermia bacterium | reverse complement strand
GACTCTTGACTATAGACTCCGGACTCTGCTGGAACTGAAGAGAAGCGTCGCATTCTGTCCGCCGAAGCCGAACGAGTTGGTCAGAGCGACTTCAACCCGGCAATCAGATCCCACGGGCGTATAATCGAGATCGCAGTCAGGATCAGGATATTCATAGTTGATCGTCGCAGGGATATATGAATGCTCGATGGTCAAGATAGTGGCGATCGCTTCAACTACCCCTGCTGCTCCCAGCAAGTGGCCGATCTGCGATTTGGTAGAGCTTATCTTGAGACGATAACCATGCCCCCCGAAGACCGTCTTGATCGCAGCTGTCTCCGCTTTGTCGTTGAGCAGTGTCGATGTTCCATGTGCATTGATGTAATCGATATCCGTGGGAACCAGACCGGCCGTTGACAACGCCATTTTCATTGCTGCGGCTGCTCCTTCTCCGCCTTCGGCAGGCGCAGTGATATGAGCAGCATCAGCGCTCATTCCAAATCCGCAAAGTTCCGCATATATTTTCGCTCCTCTTTCTCTGGCCTGCGCAAACTCTTCTAAGATTATACATCCTGCTCCCTCGCCGAGAACAAAACCATCCCGCTGGAGATCAAATGGGCGCGAAGCCTTTGCCGGCTCGTCGTTTCGCTGCGAAAGGGCTCCCATGCGGGCAAAGCCGGCGTAAACAAGTCTGAGTAACAATGTCTCAGAGCCGCCAACGATAACTAAATCGCTATAGTTGCTATGGATGATAGAAGCGGCTATTCCCAGGGCATGAGCTGAGCTGGCACATGCTGATACGATACCGAAATTAGGCCCTTTGCAACCGAATTCAATTGCAATCTCCGCGGGAATGGCATTCGGCATAAATTGAGGAATAAAGAACGGGCTAACTCGGCGTGGACCATCAGTGTTGAGGAGATGCAAGTTGTCGATTGCTGCCTTTAACTCGCCGATGCCGGTCCCGCTAAGGACGCTGATCCGATAAGGATCGATCGATTTCAGATCGAGTTTTGCATCATTTATCGCCAACCGCGCAGCTGCGATGGCCATTTGTGTAGCGCGTTCAATTCGTCGCGCCCGTTTCTTGTCCATATAATCAAGGCAGTTAAAATCAGTGACCAGAGCGCCGATCTTAACATCAATCCCATCCAGATCAACTGCATCATCGACCCGCTGCACGCCTGATTTTCCGGCAATCAAACCATCCCAGAAGGATTCTTTACCGCTTCCGATCGGCGTTAACGGGCCAAGGCCTGTAACAACTACTCGTCTATTCATATGCTCGATTATTGACTTTTATCTGTGCTTCCAGCCATGCCAGTTCACTGGTTAGCTGTTCTTTGTTTTCCTTAACAGCACACTGAAGCAAAGTAGTGATCTTTGCGTGTTGCTGCGTTACTTGATCGCGGTCGATTTCTGTAGGAAGAAGCGCTTCTTCGGTCAGAATCGATACCTGGTCAGAGGCCACACGTAACAGACCATGGCGCACTGCATAGATATGCTCCTCTGTAGCTGTTTGGATTCGCAACGGAGCGGCAGCCAACACAGCTATCAACGGCGCATGTCCGGCCATAACTTCAAATTCTCCTTCAACGCTTCTTGCTGCTACCAACTCTACTTCCCCGGTAAAGAGAGGACGATATTGAGAGACAAGTGTGCACTTCATCTGATACCTTTTAATTAACAACCGTCAAGAAAATAACAATATGCAAGTATAAATCTTTTCCACGCGATAAACAACAGGGTTAATAGCTCCATGAAGTAGACATGTCCCCCTGCCTGCG
>DOHL01000124.1:3260-11363 GCA_003535305.1 Candidatus Acetothermia bacterium | reverse complement strand
ATAATCGGTGTGTGTCAGTGTCCATCCGTGGTTCTTTCTTCCTCGGACGCGGTTCAGGGATGGGTTTACTGAATATGTACTTTGAAACGGTGAAAAGCCGAGTTTTTGCCGTCGGCAACCAGATGTAAACGACTCAGGGCACGTAAGTTATTTATGCGCGTTGATCGCTCGCTGTGCCAGCTCATCACAGCGCTCGTTCTCTGGGTGACCGCTATGTCCTTCCACCCAATGGAACGTAATCTGGTGGATCTTTCTCAGAGCATCGAGCCTTCGCCACAGATCCTCATTCTTCACCGCCAGTAGCCGTTTACCGCTCCTTCGTCTCCAACCGTTCTTTTTCCATGTGTGGATCCACTCATTCATTCCTCGTTGCAAATAACGGGAGTCAGTAAAGAGATTGACTCGGCTCGGTTCAGTAAGCGCCTCCAATGCTGCCAGCGCTCCTTGCATCTCCATGCGATTATTGGTGGTATGGCTCTCTTTGCCGGAGATCTCCTGTTTATGATCTCCATTAATGATAATTGCTCCCCATCCGCCTGGCCCAGGATTGCCCTTGCAGGCTCCATCGGCGTAAATCGTCACTCTTTTCATAGTGAAAAACAGGAGCAGCAATATATTACATGATTACAATTATCCATTATCCATCAGTTTTTTGCTCTTCTTCCCATTCCCTGAACAATAAGCCATCCGATACCGATGCTGATTATCACATCACCGATACTGAACGGGACAGAAAAGGGGATAAACGGTGGCAAATATAAAATATCGCCGAGAAAATTAAGTGCTGTTTTCTCACTCATCAGCATCACATTTCCCCAATAGCCATATTGCTGGAGGTGAGTAATGACAGCCTCTGCTCCTGTGCGGGAGAGTGCAGTAACTGAGACTGGCATATAGCCTCCATTGACAACGATAGTGATGAAGTTGGCCATCATGCCGGCGCCGGCGCTTACCAGTGACATAATCCGCCGATTGATCACAATAAATACGACGAGGAGCAGATAGGAGCCGATATGAAAATATTGAGTTCCCCATGCAATAATCGGTTGTGGGTCAATGAGAGGGAAGATGAGCAATTGGATCACCAGTGATACGGGAATGAGCCAAGTCGCTTTAAGCGACAGCGCACCTAACTGCGCTATTCCGCCTCCACGGAGAAAACCGATTATTACTCCGATGAGCACCGGCCAAATGAGCAACATAATCTATGACCTCCTCTTTCTGTTCACAAAATCACCAAAGGTGATTTCCTGAATATAACATTGCAGAAGGAAGATTGCAAAGCGCAGAAGTTAAATTTTTCTACTTGTTCAATTTGTGGTTTATTTTTGAATGTCATGTCCAGTAGCGCGACAAAGCAAGGATACGGCGCGCCGCGACCCTCCAAAGCTCTACGGTTACAGCTCTTGCCTCTCGGTTCATATTTTATGTCCCGGAGACGCATTGCTGCAAAAATACGAATCGCAAGTTTTTCACTTCTTTTCCGGTCGGAATTTCTCCGTTCCCGTCTCAGCGTCCTCCGCGCCTGCCTGTGCCCATGCGGCAGACAGGTTCTCGGCGGTAAATACACACCTTATCTCTTACGCAATGAAAGTTTAACGAGCCTTCCCGCTGCCAAAGATTTTGCAGCGCTCTCCCGTAATTTATACTTCTGTACTTTTCCCGACTGTGTTGTTGGAAGTTCATCTGTAATTTGCAGGTAACGCGGCACCTTGAAATTAGCGATCGCTCCACTGCAGAAATCCATGATCTCTTCTACTGTAAGAATTGTCCCTTCTTTTGGAATAATAAATGCCATCACTGCCTCGCCCATCACATCATCGGGGACTCCGATCACCGATACGTTTTGCACCTTTGGATGAGTAAAGAGATATTCCTCGATCTCTGCCGGATAGACGTTGAACCCGCCAGTGATGATCATATCTTTCTTACGACCAACGATCCGCACATACCCATCTTTGTCGATAGTCGCTAAATCACCGGAGTAGAGCCAGCCATCTTCATCGATGACTTCGGCTGTCTTTTCCGGCATCTTATAGTAACCGATCATGACGTTATAACCACGGCAAGCCAGTTCTCCTGTAGAGCCGATCGGAAGTTCATTGCGGGCATCATCGACGATCTTGACCTCAACCCCGGAAAGAGTCTGGCCGACAGTTTCTACGCGGCTCTTTACTGAATCGGTAAAGCGGGTCATAGTAATTACAGGTGAAGCCTCGGTAAGACCGTAACAGATACAGACATTACATCCTAATTCCTCTATCACTGCGCTCATAATCTCTGTTGGGCAAGGAGCGCCGGCCATGATCCCGGTGCGCAATGAAGCGAGATCATACTCCTCGCCGGTATCTTTCCCTTTTCGATACTCTTCTAATTCCAGCACGAACATCGTTGGCACACCATAGAGAATTGTAACATCTGTGCGTTCGATCAGCTCCAGTGCTTCGCGCGGTTTGAATATCGGCATCGGAACTATACCTGCTCCCCAGGTGATCGCTCCCAGGATTCCCATAACACAACCGAAACAGTGAAAGAACGGAACAGCAAGGAAAAAAAGATCTTGCTCCGATGTCTCCAACACCGCTGTCACCTGACGGGCGTTCTCCGCTATGTTACGATGAGAGAGCATCGCTCCTTTCGGTTGCCCTGTAGTGCCGGAGGTATAGAGAATAAGGATAGTCTCCTCTGGGGAGAGCATTGCCTTGCGATCGGCAAGTTTACTATCAACAGAATATTGCTCACCGAGAGTGAGAATTTCAGAGAATTGATTCATCTTTTCGCCCGTCTCTCCCAAAATGATAATGTTATGCAATCGTGGAAGAGTAGGTCGGATCTCTTTGATCATTGAGCGATAGTCAATTCCGGCAAAAGAGTCGACCATAAACAGCGTGGTAGCCTCAGAATCCTCAAGGATATAGTGGACCTCGTGAGTTTTGTAGCGGGTATTAAGTGGTACAACTACTGCCCCCACGCGAGCGATGGCAAAGTACGCGATTATCCATTCAGGGTAATTCGGCATCCACAGACCCACTTTATCGCCTTTAGCTACATTCAATGCGATCAACCCGCGGGCAAGATGATTGACCATCTCGTCGAGCCGGCGGTAAGTGATCCGTTGACCAGCAAGGACGATCGCCTCGCTATCAGGAAAAGCATGCGCTGTTTGGGAAAGAATCCCTCCAAGAGTCAGCATTGTTTCACCTCTTATTGAATGAATGAATGTCGTTATGGGATTAGGGTAACGCAAAACTATGGCATAATTCAACTTTGTCCGGCCGGTCTTTCGCTGCTTAAGTGCGCTGAATGGTTGAAAAGAGAAGATAGTTTTGCTAAGATACGATAATTATAACCAAAACATGTGAGTCTATACCAGAACACAACACAGAGATCCTAGACATTTTAAATTTCATATTAGGGCGTAGCCAAGCGGTAAGGCAACGGCCTTTGGAGCCGTGATCGAAGGTTCGAGTCCTTCCGCCCTAAAAAGATTAATAATGATAAAAAACTCATCATTTGCTACACTTGCTAAGCGAATACGCACCAAAATTTCCTTAGAAGCATTAGAGCTGGCCTTCCTTCACAGTTCATATGTAAATGAATATGGCGACGAGCGGGGATCGAACGAACGCCTGGAGTTCTTGGGAGATGCGGTTCTCGGGCTAACTGTTACAAGTTATCTCTTTTCCCAGTTCCCTGATTCTGATGAAGGGAGGTTGACAAAGGCTAAGTCAGTAGTAGTCAGCCGTCCGGTATTATGCGCAAAGGCCATAGAGTTAAACCTACCGGATTATCTCTGGTTGGGTAAAGGTGAAGAAGCAAATGGAGGACGAAAACGTTCTTCTACTCTGGCTAACGCCTTTGAAGCGCTGATCGGAGTCATCTTTCTCGAACGAGGATATCAAGCAGCAGCAAAGTTCGTTGTCTCGCAATTAAAAGATGAGATCGATGAGGTGATGAGCGAACAGTCGGCAACGAATGACTATAAGAGCTTATTACAGGAACTGGCACAACGTCTGTTCAATTGTCGCCCGATATACACCGTCTCTGAGGATAAAAAGACCCTTGAGCACCAAAAAGGATTCATTGCACGCATTGCTGTTGCCGGCCATCGCGGTAAAGGACGTGGCCGCAGCAAAAAACAAGCAGAGCAAGCAGCAGCCAAACAATTATACCTGATTCTTGAAGAATTCTAACGGTTATACTGGAATCGAAAACAATCAGCGCCCGTAGCTCAGCTGGATAGAGCAGCGGTTTCCTAAACCGCAGGCCAGAGGTTCGAATCCTCTCGGGCGTACAAGAGGATCTTTCGCCATATCCCAAAAACGCGAGTTCTGTTGTAAATCGACAATCAGAAGCTCACCGACCAAGAACAACAATCGAACTCGATGCGCATTGTAATCATTTGCACCTACTTTGCGAAGGTGGCGGAATTGGCAGACGCGCTAGCCTTAGGAGCTAGTGGGGAATACCCGTGCGGGTTCGAGTCCCGCCCTTCGCACCAGAACTAACTTCGGCGGAATTGGTTGCCTGCCCCGTAGCGAACTTGTTCTGCTTCGGGGCTCCGCTCGCAGGGCGGCCATCCCACCCAGTTTACCCTGTAGCAACGCGTTAGCGTTTGCTGTTCGGGGCGTTTCTGCAATTCCTGAATGTATTTCAGAAAAATCAATCCGAGTGCGACATGCTTGTATTCGGAGGCGTCCATGTGTCCCCGGAGCTTGTCGGCAGCAGCCCACATTTGGTTCTCAAAGCCGAGATTAGCACCGTTTGTTTTCTTTATTGCCGTGTGATTCCTCTTTTTCTACACCGCCCAACGTCAAAGCTGAGCGGCGACATCTTCGCTGTCCGCTCCAGCGCTTTGTTCGACATTCTTCCTTGCAATAATGAGAAGGAACTCCGGCAGTCCCTGAAGAGGCGCTCCTTCCCAGTCAGCCACTTCTTCGCCATGTTCATGAATGAGCAGGAGATGGCAGTCTGTCTTCATGACGGCACTAATGTAGTCGCCAACTGTCCAATGGAACTCGTAGGATTTGAGCGCTCCGGGTTTCTTCCCCAGAATGTCTTCGGACAAGTCATACTCGAACGGCCCTCGCTTAAAATAGGAACTCTCCACAATCAAAGTATCCTGCGACTCCTTCCATATTCTCCGAAACGGATGGTACTCGTTTACGATAAGCAAACCACCCGGTTTAAGGATACGCACGGCTTCTAAATAGTAGGTCTGTAGATCAGTAACCCATACTACAACATGTCCCCCAGTATATACGACGTCAAAGCAGCCACACTCGAATGTCGAGAGGTCGGTGACATCTGCTTGGACAAATGAAATGGAAAACCCCAATTCTTTGGCGCGCTCCTCTGCAATATCCAGCTGGTTCTGCGAGATATCTACAGAGGTCACCACACTACCGAGACCTGCCAGAGCAAAGACGACTTCATTATCTCCGCTACCCAATACGCAAACACGCTTACCACAGACATCGGAAAGGTACTCAAGTTCCTTGTCACACAAGACAAGGTGTGGTTCCTGAGAGCACCGCTTCCATGTTCCGCGACTGTCTGCCCCTTTTGCCCAGAGCTTAGCCGCAGCATCCCAATATTTCTTGTTTTCAAGATGGATCTTATTCATCATTTTTCTTGTGGCGAGCGCTCTGGATCACTTGCAATAAATAACGCAAAGCGAAGCGGCGCGCTATTTGTCGTCAAGCGCATCCAATTGTTCGGCTTTTTTGAGTTTATCAACATCGATCTTATCTTGTGGTCTTGCGCTCGCTTCTTTCGTTCGGATAAGGTCGGATCGTGAAATGAAATATACCTTAAGATTATCTAATTCAACAACTTCACGATTTTCCCATGCCTTATCAAACTCGATTCCTGAAATCGACATCATAATATCAACCCGCAAAGGTGCTCTTCCCATCTGATAGAAATGGCCTTTGCGCGTAAAATCATCTGGAGTAAGATTTTGCAGTGGTGCTCCAAATTCCTTCAATGCCACATACACACCATTTGCGTTATCGGGATCAGTTGCTATAAACAGATCAAGATCTTTCGTAAATCGTGGCTCGGTGTATTTCATTACTGCGTATCCGCCAACTACAAGATAGCGAATTTTATGTTTTTCGAAAATTTTCAATAGTTCTTTGAAGTCTGGACTCGTCAGCATTTTTCCCTCGAATCAAAAAATAATCATTTAGTATATTCGTTACTGCCTCAAAAATAGCGATATCTCCTTGAGATTGCCAGAAGCGGATATCGAATAAACGCTTATCATCCGTTATGCGTTGGTAATTTTCTTCTATTTTTTTCATCTCTTATCCTTTAGCCGAACGTCGCGTGCATCCAGCTTGTTATCGCTTGTTCCATTCCCTTTCACAATGCTTTCCCCTGTACAGAGAGAGCAAGTCTCCCTTGTCCGAGTAGATCTTCCGGCATGTCGGATCGCCGTAATGCTCGACGAGTTCGGTGCTCGACTTGTGAAACAGGACCTGAAGACCCAGCACGTCGTCCCCCTCGAACCTGCGAATCATTGATTCCACTGAATCTTCCTTCATGTTTCCGAGACACCACCAGGGCTCAAGAGTGCCAATGTTGGCAAAAACATCCCAATTGCTGCGGATAAGGAACCAGAGGGCCTCCGGCAAAGGATCCGCTCGCTTCTCAGGCGCGTTGTCATCGATGATTTCGGAACACAAAGTTGCTTCGGTCTGCCAGAGAACATGTCGCCCGAAGTGCTCGCGCGATGCTTGAAGAATTGCTTCGGGCAGGCCCATGACCTGATCGGCTGTGGGCCGAAATTCCTCGATCTTCCGGCCCTCATGTTCCGGACCGGGGGAATGCATGAACATCTGGAACTCACCACCGACCTCTTGAACCCGATCCCGCAAACGAAGCTCTTCGACGAGTCTAAGGACCTTATTGATATCCGGGAGAAGTTTCGTCGTCAGGAACAGCTGCCACCGCGGTTTCATCCCGGCGTCAAGCAGCCGTTCCGTGGCAGCGAGGGCGTCATCGAATGCTCCCTTCCGACGGTAAAACCAATCGGTCGCTTCCTTCATCCCTGCAAGAGATATCTGGCACATGTTCGGCCCGACGGATCTAGCCCAATCGGCATAAGTCCTATCACGTGCGAGTCGCCATACGCTGAGCAATTCGTAGCGATTCGGGCTCCCATCACCCAGTTCGGATTCCAGCTCATAAAGCTGTCGGTAATTGTCACCGTAGTCGGGCTCACGGAACCATGTGGCGACCGAGAGCTTCTTAATGGGCGTGTTTGTCCTGCAAATAAAGTCGCGGAACCGGGAGACGCCCCAGTGAACGTCCGACTCTGCGAGCCCACGATTACTACCGAGGCCAAGGTAGCAGTGTCGGCACCGATTTGGGCAACCTTGCATGTCGAAGGCCACACCTATCTGTTCTCTGTCAATCTTGGGCATTAGAATCTCGTATCGTCATTTCTTGGGAGATAATGGCGGAGCTCAGCGACGCGCGATGAGCGCGTCCGCTGCAACGATTTGTTAGGCATATCTCCTCTATTTACAGCTTTGAAGACAACATCTGTGCACTATGCACTGCCGCCAAAATATCCACTTGGTCTGGCTTTATACGGTAAATAATCCGATATGGTTTCTCTATCATTTCGCGTATATCATCTGCTTCATACTCTGGCACCATGCGTCTCGACAGAAGAAAAGTTGCAATCTGTTCTGAACGCCGAGTCAATCTATCAATCATTCGTTGAGCATACACGGGTGAGTCTTGTGCGATATACTCATAGATTGATAATAGATGTTCTACTGCTGTGTCTGTCCAATGTACTCTCACTTTGACAGCCCGAACTTGGCACGAACCTCTCTTACATCAATAGTTCGACCAGCTTTGCTATCCTCAAGCCCTGCTTCGATGGCCTGCCGAACATAAATTTCATACATCAAGTCATCCCATGTTGCGTTCTCAGGCAACTTCTTCAACAACTGGTATGCTTCCTGTTTGACATTGGTAGTCTGCATTATTCTCAAACCTCCTTCCAGATTGATATACCTAACGCAGAGTTAAACTTTGCCTTACGATCACTTCCTTTCCAGCCGCCAAGCAAAATGTGCCTAA
>DOHL01000124.1:0-2912 GCA_003535305.1 Candidatus Acetothermia bacterium | reverse complement strand
AGGCGGGTCGGCTGCAGCGATAGGTTAGCCCGCCATTGACACGATACTCATACCACACCGTATATCAGAACCCAACTAGATTTCCAAGACTATGAAGCAACATCGCTGGGTAAATGCTCTTGGTGCGGTCACGAACAATCCCGAAGATTATTCCTGCAATTAGGCTAGCGCTAACCGCAGACCATGTTCTCGTGGCTGAGGGCCACAGAAATGGAAGATGCAGCAGGCTGAATAGGAAAGCGGCAACTAGCGCTCCCCACGACAGAACTTTTCCTCTGCCCACGTCTCCGGGGAAAGCCCGATGTGCCCATGTTTGCAGCAGCCCTCGAAACAAGAGCTCCTCAAATACAGGTATGACACAGACCACTAACCAGTAAAAGCCAACAGCGCGCGAAATCTGGGTAAGCGCATCTGCATCTATCGGTTGAAGCAGTATTGTGCCCACTCGCCATATAAGCAATCCGCTGACGCCTATCGCGTAGCTCGCAAGAAGCATCAATGTTAGTTTTCTGGGAAGTGTACTCAACGATAAGCCGTAGTTGGCAATATCCGGCCACATAACGAAGAAAAGCACAATCGCCCAGACAACAGAATACAGGCTTTCAAGAATAACCCTTCCAACTCCTATGGGGACGTAGATCTGGAGCATCAGGATCGTAACTCTTGCTCCAATCCAATATAAGGCCAAAATGGCAATGGATTTACTCAAGAAACGAGCTTTCATAGCTTTACTATTGACCAGAGTATCAGTATCTGAGGCGGGCGAACGCCTGAGCTCACCTGACCAAAAACGCGCAGCGTTTTTGGTCAGGGTCGGGTAGAAAGAAGTGCGGCGCGCTAAACTACCGCTGTAATGCAACTTCAACGACGAACCTATTTCGGGACTACAGTCATTCCTTTATGTTCGAGCTCCCATACTTGCCAGCCTCCCAGATTGCACCTACCGCTGAATCTCAAAACAGGCACTCTCATAGAGTTACATTTATACGGTTGGTGGTCTCAGAGTACCTCCCGTAATTCCTTCCATCAGAGCACCAAGATCAGGGCAGCCGGGACGTTTACACCACGCAATGAACATGAGGTTGCCCTACATGAACTGTGGTATCGCTACGTGCCAGAATCGGGCAATTGACACGACGGGACTTCCACCCGCCGGAATGCAGCCTTGTCGGCCGCTACCGGCAGCGCCTTGTTAGGATTTCTTTCTTTCATTTCGGAGCCTTCTTGGCAACAATCTTATCTTCCTTTCTTTCAATCAATAAGAGTGGCAGCAGAATATCACGCCAGTTCTCAATCGAGCCATTGACACCATTAATCTCTAGGCCGTCATTACCATAGTATATCTCTACCTTTTTTTCACAACAGCCACATTTCAAAAGATATCGCGGGCTCTTCTTGCCATATCCCTTCTTGTGATATACTCGGATCTGGGGATAACCGTAGCGGGATGTGTCATAAAAACGGTTTGATCTCTTTTCGATCTTCATAGAACACCTCAATAATCAATGGACAATCCTAATGGCCAAGCTCACCTGCCGCGCGGTTCTTGCAGAGTCTACTACGACAAAGTGCCAACGGGCAAACGCCCAGTCAACCTCGATTACAGCGCGCAGTAGTGCGGTCAGGTGCAGCGCCTTGTTAGGCCGCCAGCCACGTTGATCGTGCAGAGAAGTTCAGAGCTCAGCGTCGAGCGCCTCAACCTGGTGCTGGTGGTGGTAACGGCGCACGAACCAGTTGGCGAGTAACGGGCGGTATTCTCGCTGGTGCTCCTTGGGTAAGGTGAAAAACTCGCCGACACTTTCTCCGCAGCAACGCTCGGCTCCGCAGTTGCAGGGCCAGCTGCTTCCCCCGCTTGTATTGACGTTGTAGTCGAAGGTGATCTCCTCTCCCGCGGCGATGTCTCGCCGTGCCACGACATAGATGTCTGATCCGTCGTACAGTCCGTACGCGTTCGGATCACAGCGGTGATTCACGTGGCGGTCCGGGAAACCCCATAGTACCACCTTTCCATCGGGATACCCGCAGTGCTCGATTCGTTCGCCGGCGTCCTCTCGAATGGGCGCGCCGTCTGTGATCTCACGCACGATGTTCACACGGCGGATCCGTTGCCCGGCTCGAAACGGACGCGCGGCGAAGACACCCATGCCTTCAATCGGCGACGGCTTCACCTCTACGTTGGTCAAGAGCACTTCCCTCCGGGAAATCGGTTGTCCTTTTCGGGGAGCATGGCTACGGCCGGCGGTCTAACTCTTAATTATACAGAAAACCCCGTATAACAATTCTGCATATTCCAGTATCACTTGTGTTTTGCAGAGCTGTCTGGTATGTTTGTCCATATTATCTTGTCTATATTATAAGGTGCACCGCCCAAAAGTCAACAAGACGAGTTGAGCCTCTTTATCACCAGCGGCAGCCTCGGCAGAAGATCGCCAGCAACCATGCCAGCCTCGCCAACGTCCGCTCTTACCAGCTCTCCAGCCATAGCATGAAGATAGACACCAGAGGTGGCAGTATCGAACGGCCGAAGCCCCTGGGCCATCAGCCCGACGATAACTCCTGAGAGGATATCCCCGGTACCCGCCGACGAGCATTTTCTAATCAGAAAGCGCGAGACGCATGCCGATCTAATACGATCAATCGATGAGAAGGATTTGTTGTTCGCTGCGTAGGACAGGCCGGACTCGCCCGGCCGTGCTCTCTTCCATACTCATCACACCTGTCTATGTGCGTAGATGCACAGGCAGTGCTACCAATGCCATCTCATGCCCATCTCGCACGAGAAACACCCCTTCGCTTCATGCTCATCTTGTGTGGGGCAACTCTTTTAGTTGAAATAAAACCTGGAATAGTGTATAATGTCTTTGTTAGAGGGGAGTAGTTTGCAGATAAAGTCAACATACTGGCGATAAAAA
>DOHL01000052.1 GCA_003535305.1 Candidatus Acetothermia bacterium | reverse complement strand
CCGCGCGTGCGGGGGAACCCCTAGAATGATACGCGTGACTGCGCGCATAAACCAAGGGCGAGATTTACACTTCTTCGTCATGATGTGCGAGTGCTTCCAGCTCCTCTATATCGTGCTGCTGTGTAAGCTGACCAAGGGTCAACCACATACCTTCTTGATCGACAAGCTCCTTTTTCGGCCAACCTATCAACAACACCCCAAGACCTGAAGGGGCATCCTGGTCACTCCACAGCAGCACAAGCCCACTGTCTGCCTGAAGAAACCCCATCCAGTCTTGCATCACTTTCCATACCCGTTCGCGTACCGCTCTTCCCATGCGAGGGCTCGCGTATACTCCAGGAGCAACTTCCAGCATACATGAGGCAAGAAAACCATGAAATCTGTCAGGTGTATTACGAGTTATGATCAATGTCACCGGCATTGAGAAGCTCCTTAATGTCGTCGATCATTGCAGAGATGACTTTCCCTCGACGCAATTTCTCCCCGATCATGCGGCGCGTCAGCCGTTCAAGGTTCTCCCAGCCTCTCTTCTGTACCTGTTTCACTGCCGCAAAGGCTGTCGGCAGGGTCAGCGAAGTACGGTATAGATCCGCAATGTCCAGTGCAAAGGCTACCCCCGCACTTTCATGGATAAACCCGAGTTGAGGGATGGTGGCCGTAGCCGAGACCGCGATCATGGCCGCAGCTCGTACCGCAGCGGAGACGTGGTTGATCGCTGTGTTGATTGTGTCGTCAGCATTCGGGTTGGTTCGATCGTAACTTCGCCCCTTCCAGTTCACACCATATTGCTTAGCTAACAGCTGGTAGACCGCCTTCATCCGCTTTCCTTCAGCACCGCGCAGAGCATCCATAGTGGTATGAGGAAGGACCTCCCCCAGTCGCAGGAAATACATGTTACGAGCTACATTTATGCGACGATCTTCATCCGCCCATAGAAACACCTGCTTGCGCGCCAGCCTGGAACGGTCCGGACCGAATGGCATACTGGCAGCATAAAACCGCACGCCGTCCAGGCCAACGACTAACAGGCCTGTTCCCTGGCGGGCGAGCAGGCGTAAAGCATCGTGACTGATGGTGCATCCAGGGGCAAGTAGGATATTGGAAACGGTTTGAAAGGGGATTTGGTAGACCCCTTTCTTGAGGGTTTCCGTGCCCACAGTGACAAAGGTCAAGTTGCCGTCCTGAACGTACAGCTTGCCGCGCTCCAGCCACAGTAGCCCGTGTCGTTCTGCATGAGGTATACGTGCTGTTTCTAAGCCGAGCCGTCCTTGCAACATATGGCTACCCTCCGGGCCGCTTGATCTTGAGCATCCCGAACCCGAAGGCTCGGTGGCGGCCGATTCCCCGACGCAGGAGTTCGATGAATTCCGTGCTATTTGTTACCTCCAGATCACCGGTCATTGTTGCTGCCGGTCGTTTGATCGTTGTTACTTTCCGGCGTTTCTCGTGGTTGCGACGGCACATACGCTCCAATGAAAATCGCTTGAGCTGAATAGCGTGAGGCAACGCTGCGCCGCTGCGCTTAAACTGATCGGTTAGCCAGTCTCGGTAGACGTCCTCACGATCAATGGCTGTCTTCGGATCGTCGACCTCCCCGACACGCGCCAGGAACGCATCAACTTCTGCGCCAACGCCGTGGTGTTTCCCGGTCGAGGATTTTCTGATAACGGGACAGACGCGTAGTTCAAAACCTAACCGTGTGCCTTGTGAAAATGTCTGGGGCATCGGTTTCGATATGACTCTTGACCAATCAGGAATTTGATAGACCATTGGGCCGGCGAAGGCTTGCGCAGTCGCTTGTAGGTCATCGAACGGTAGCGAGCCATAGGATAGTACTCGGAGGTACCTTCCACTGTTGTTCTCTACACTGAACGGTCCTGGTGTATGGTCGCCAAAGAGTTCGCGTAGGGCGCAATGGGTGATGTAGTTATCATCGACTCGCTGCACTGGAAGGTGCAACGCACGCCCCAATTCCACCAACCGGCGGAGATCAAGCCACAGCTGGATCATGAACAGGGGAGACTGAGCACTGCTGATATCAGCCATCTTCGCCCTCCTTGGTCCCGACGTTGACCTTGCCGGTGGCTATCCAGCGCTCTCCCACGTGAATCTGATTGGCCCAATCACGGGCGTCAGTGATCGGTCGCTGGTTCACCGCATTGCCGGGGGGAGTGGGCCACCAGGCAGCGAATGTGCCCGTTTCCTTGGCCCATCTCGGATCACGGAGGGGATCAAGCAGGTCGTCGACCTGTACGTGGTCCAACAGCAATCTCTCAGCGGGCAAACAGGGCTTTCGCCCGATGAAAAGCGGCCTTGCCGGTGTTCTTAAGGCTTGTGCCAGATCATCGATTGTAGGAGTCCCATCGGCAGGATCGAGGGTGAGCGCTACCGTGTAGATGGCGTCGGCCCAGTAGTCACGGTACCTGATTTGCGTGCCGGAACTTGCTGTGCCTCCTTTTCGTTTTTCCAGGTGCCCCCAGGTTGTCCACGCCAGGTCATCGTTCATGAACGTTTGTCCTAGATCGACGGTCTGATAATCGCGCAACCGTGTACCCGGTCGATCCTGACGACAGGCATATTGCAGACGTTCCTGGAGACGCTGTGTGGCGATAGATTCGCGGTGGTCGTATCCGAGTGCGTTAGCGAGCAGCCCACAGACCATCGATAACGCGGGATAGGCTTGAATCACCCCGTGATTGTCGACGATCGGACCGCCGAAACTCATCAGGGGCGCATCGAACCGCAATAACAAGACGTCCATGGGCTCACCCCCTGACCTGCGCAGCGGCCCAGGTTGCGGTGTTCGCTAAAGGAATGGCGTTGCCTGCTTGTAACGCAGCTGTCAGTTGCTCGATAGGGCCGGTGGCCGACAAGCAGCGTTCTTCGTTTGTTCCGTACATACTGTCGATTTCACGAACGTGGTTGGCCAATGCATGGTATGTGTTTGCAAGCAGGTCAGGCTGCATGTCGACCGGCCTGCGGAAGGCGTTAGCGAGTGTGCGTGGTTGGGATGTCCCCGCCTCAACAAGGACAAATTCCGAGCGGGAATAGGGGGCGGTCGATCCTAATTTCGCCCCCGGAGAGGCAGTGGCAATAAGATGGATCAGTCGCTCCACCACGTCGGCAGCGAGCGTGCGATCAACGCTCTCCCAATCCTTGCGATCGCATCCTTCTAAATTTGAAATCAGCAACGGTACGTCAACGACAACATATCCGTAGAACAGGCCGCTGGTCAGCTCATTCGTATTGATGTGTCCGCTTCCTAGTTCGCCCTCACCCATCGATGCCACTAGTTCGTCAACGGCGGAGAAGTAGTCGCTTTCACTCTCCTCGGCATGAGTGGTAAACGAATGAGCAACGTGAACGGCCGCGTCCCCTCGCGCCAAGATGTCGCTGGTGGCCATCCGGCCGAACATAGCGGCATCGAGTCCTGTCGCGATGCCCAGACCTTTAAGGTTCTGCTTCATGTCCTTTTCGGAAACTTGCTTGAACGCGTCGATCGCTATCTTGATCTGCTCTTTACTCAACTCGGTTTCTTGATCGTCCCATAGAAACCCCAGTTCTTGCCGTAGTGAGTCGATGGTGTTTGCTGCCAGTTGACGGAGATAGCGCACCTCGGGCTCGCCAAGAATGGTTACCTGAGAAGTCTTCAGGACGGAATCTAGATCCTCTTCTCCCTTAAGAATCTTCTTGTAATCGGCATCCGAGACTGACTTGCCGGAAAGGACCAACTCTTTGAGTGTGTTGACTGCACAGACTACCAGCTTGGGTGGGTATCCTTCTTCTATCAATGGTTGTGCTACAAGTTGGATGAACGTCTGTCGGGATCTTACCGTGTGTGAAACGCTGAGCCGGTATAGGCCTTGCTCGCCGTCGTTGTGCCTCCAGTGATACTTCATACATTGTGAGGAGATGCGTGTTCGGGTAGCTCCGCCGAATGGCAACCGTTTTGCGAAACCGGCATCGTCTCTGTTAAGCAGTGTCCCGGGATATGATGTCAAGGTGTGGATCTGTATGAACTTAGCATTAGCCATTATTCCTCCTTTATTCAATTAGTTAGAGCTGTCTTTCTCTTGCCGGTAGAGCGCTTGGTAGTAGTTGCGCGCAATATGACGCCGGTGGCGTTCGGCCCGTTCCCCTTCCTGGTTGAACAGCAGTTGTGCTATGTCCGACCAGTCGGCCGTCTGAGACTTGCTGGATAGGAAGCTCGCCAGGCGGCGTATCTCCTTGGCTAGGCCGTCTCCTCGCGCCTGCATCAGGCGGACAAAGCGAAGCTCGGACCAACCTGCCTGAGCCAACGCCCATCCCAATGGAGTGCCTTGAGAGTGAAGCCCCGCTGTCATCGCCATTCCCTGCAGAAGGTGCGCCCAGAGGCGCTCTTTTTCGTCCTGTTTGGAGCCGCCGGTCCAGCTTGGCGGTACGTATGTCAGCAGCACCTTCCATAAAGCAGGGGTGTACGGCTCTGCCGGTAAGGCGCGACGCAACTGAGCGAGATCCCGATTAGAGAGGTGGTTCTCCATCGCGTAAGCGATCTTCCCTACAACACTGTGGATGGTGCTCTCGGTCGTTGTGGTCTCGTTAGAGACTTGTGGCATGGTCATGTTCCTCCTTTTCCTCTTGGTTTTGAAACAGCTTATCCAGGTGTTTGTGCGCGGACTTATAGAAGATGGACTGGGCCGCGCTGATGGCACGGTACCGGCGGATGGATGGAAAGGGTGTGCTTTTGATCGCGTCCTTAAGGTGGTTATGGGCAAAGTCGAACAGTTGCTGTTGCCAGCGAAGGCGTGCCTCATCCCGCGTTAGATCCAAGGAATCCCACAACCGTTGAAAGAAGATATCGTCCACATCAGCGTTGTAGGCATTTGTCCAACGGTTGAGTTTTCCTGAATCTACTTTCTCATTGCTGCCTGCATTCAGTAGAGCACAAAGTGCGGGATAAAGGACGCTCTGCACATCGGAAGCGATATCGACCTGCTCTTGAGCGCGGGTAGCCAACTCCCTACGCTGAGAACTAGTGCCAAAGAGACGGATCGCCTTCGATGGTACCGGGATAACACAGTTATGCCAGCCATCTGTTTTGCCTTGTCCACGAACCAATGTAGTTGCGGTTACAAACGCCCCGTCTCTTTCCGCAGCGGTCGTTTTCAGGGCAAGAGATTCCGCATATTTCCCGGTGAACAGAATCTCGTGCAGTTTGCGGTACGAGAATCCCTGTTCACCGACAGTCAGCGCCTTAGCGCTTTCCTTATCGATGGGTGTCCAGGGATCACCGATAACACCGTTGATACCTTCAGGTGCTGCAACACGGGTGCTCTTGGTATTCGTTCTCCAGCAGCGGAGTGCGCCATTGACGTACGCAAACCGGATGCGACGACAGATCTCGATGAACAGTGGGTCGCACTGGTCAAGCGGGAGGCCGCCAGACTTGGTGCCATCCCAAGGGAGGAGCCATAGTAGAACGATGCCGCCAAGATTGTAGTTGTACTCCTCTGCCAGCCGGATGCGAGCAGTGAGGAGGACTTCCACATCGCGTTGAAAGCGCAATCCCCAACTAAGGCCTGCGGACATCCCCATCAGCGGTCTATTTCCGAATCCACCATTCATGCGCACGATGCCGTAGTTTCCCTGGCCGAGAAATCCCTCCATGGTTTGCAGGGTTATCAGGGAGTAGATCCAGTGCTCGATTCCCGGATGAGTTATCCGATGCATCTTAACGTCGTGGTTTTTGGAGGTGACCAGTATGTCGAGATCATCAGGCGTGACAATATCCGCCTTGTATTTGGCCTCCTTGAGCGATCCTTCTGGTATCGGTGACTGCATGAACGCCGGCTGCGAAACATCTTCGATAACGAGGCACCACGGCAACTCATCGCCACCGGTCAGCACAAGGAGAAGTTCCCTCCATCGTGAGGCGGAAGCAACCAGCCTCTGTTCGCCGTTTCCGGCAAGGGCGGCGGCAGCCAGCTGTACCAGGAAACAGTACCAGGCCTGTCGTTGGTGGGGTTGAAGGGCATCAAAAGACGTTATTTTGTCGCTTGCCAGCTGTCCGAGTACTTGCGGAAGCGATAGTTCGGATCGCTCGTCTTCCTGTGTTTGAACACGGAACAGCGACTCATCCAGCAGAGAGTATCGATACTTGTCAGTCATTCTTAACCTCCTCCTTCATAGTCAGCATCGACCGGACGAAGGCCGAGCCGGTCATAGATAAACGTCTTATCGGCAAAATCGAACCGTACCTTTCCCTGTTCGATGGCGATGTTTTCTGCGGTGGCTTCTTCATCGGCGTTCGGAGTGTAGTGAGCGGGAAGGGTGAGTTCCCGAATCTTGTTGCCAAACGGACTTGTGATCTCTGCGTCAAGATCGATTTTGCGGTCCCCTTCCCCGAGGCGGGTCTTGATACGTTCGTTGAGATCGCGGGGAAATTCTTCGTCTCCGAATGGTTTGTCTCGCGGCAGGAGCAACAAGTTAGCATGAGAGCGATCAGCGCTGTGGGTGCCGAGAATATAGGTTTCGTGTTGCTGCCATGCTTTGCCTAACGAATTCACTATCTCGACCATGGCTTGGGGATGGGTGGCCATCTCGACCAGTTCCCTGTTCATGGCTGGGAT
>DOHL01000093.1 GCA_003535305.1 Candidatus Acetothermia bacterium | reverse complement strand
TCTACTCCTGCCAGCCACGCCAATGGAAGGAAGAAAATGATCGGTAAGACCAGAATCATCGCTGCCAATCTTTCGCCCCCTGTTTCAGGGTGATATTCATTGTCTTCTTTGCTCCTGGAATATCCTACCGGGAGAAGCCGTGCATAGACGATTACCCCACCGAGCGAGATCAGACCGAGAAAGAACTTAAGCCAACCAGGGGGCATGCCTCCATCGAGAAGAGTCCGTCCGACAAAGGCCGGTAATATGGGAAAACCGCTCAACGCTAATATGCCGACTAATAGCGATAGTCGTGTTATCGGTGAGAGCAGCGTACGTCGAGCGAGCAGAGCGCTTACTGTCCGCCCTTTTACAGAGGTAATTGCTGTTCCCGCAGCAAGGAAGAGAAGCCCTTTGAACAATCCATGGCCGACGGCATACCACAACGCAGCGTTGATCGTTCCGCTCGTATTTAATCCCAACCCAATCAAGATATAGCCGATCTGCGTGAAAGTGGAAAAGGCGAGGATCTTCTTTATCTCCTGTTCAGCAAGTGCCCATAGGATGCCCAGCAAGCCGGTGGCGATGCCGAGCACAATAAGTAAGAATGAGAGCGGAAATACCTCTGATAGACGAAATAGCACAACGACACCCATCTTGACGACGATCCCGGACAGAAGAGCCGACACTGCGGGCAGCGCATAGGCATGGGCATCAGGTAGCCACATACTAAAGCAAAATATTCCTGATTTGACTGCAATTCCTGTGACGATCAACGCACTGCTCAAAGTGAGCCACACTGTATGCTCACCAACAATGAGTTCGGCGATTATTCCTAAATTTAAAGTACCGGTATGGTAATAAAAGACAGTCACCCCCAACAGATACAGGCCCATGCCGACAACCGATAAGATCAGGTATTTAAGGCTGGCCCATACCTGATACGGTCGCCGCGGATAGCCGACGAGAAGAAAAGAGGCCAAGGTGAGGAACTCCATCGCCACGAAGATGTTAAACAGATCACGGGAGAAGATAAGCGTATAGATCGATCCGAAGAGAAGGTTGAGCAACAGGTAAAAATGGCTCTTCATGCGCCGGTTCCACAGGTAAGCGATTACTGCCAGCCCCAGCACTACTGCCAATGCGCTGAAATAGAGTCCGATCTCATCGAAATAGAGCTCGATCCCCATTTTTGCCGGCCAACCACCGATCGTATAAGAGATGGGACCGTAATCAAAGAAGCGCGCTGCGAGCATCACCACTAACACCCCGCTGGACAGAACAGCAACAAGGGTAATTAGCCGGGCACGACGTGGCCACAGAAGGACGAGCGCGGCGATTAAGAATGAGGTTAGCGGAAGGAGTAATGGTGCCATCTATTTATTTCTCTCTTACTTGACAGGAAGGGAAAAAGTGTCATTCGTTTGCCTATAACAACCCTATCAACAGATAAATAATGGAAAAGCCGGCGACCAGAGAGATGATCGCCCAATCGAGTTTTAATATGCCTTTGGGAAGCGTGCCTGTGATTCTCTCTTTGATCACCAAGTGCCACAACAGGATGCCACTGATCAATATCATGCTCGGCTTGATGAGATTGTCCCCTAAATTGATTTCTATTCCGGCCAACCTCACGAGAGGAAAGAAGAAGAGTATCGGCAGCAACAGAACAACAAAAGATAGAGACTCAGGAAGCGAGTCGCGGGAAAAGAAGGGGGAGTTACGATCGCTGATATATCCCACCGGCAATAATCGGACGATGGCAATGACTCCAGTCAAGGAAATAAGGCTGACAACCGCTTTAAGCCATCCTGACTCGATTCCGCCGGAGAGGAGAGCTCGTCCGACAAATGGAGGCAACCAGGGAAAACCGCCGAGGGCCAATAATCCAATCAGCAGCGATAGTCGCGCCAGCGGTGGGATCACTGCTCGTTTGGCATTGAGCAGTGACACTGAACCTCCTCCTACTGCTGCTATTGCTGTTCCTCCTGCGAGAAAGAGAAGCGAGATGATGAGGCCGTGAGCGACAAGATGGAGCATGCCGCCGGTGATTCCTGCCTCTCTGCCTACTCCCAATCCGATCAATAAATAACCGACCTGAGCAAGAGCGGAAAAAGATATGATGCGCCGTAATTCGTGGGAGAAGATCGCATATAATCCGCCAAGGATGCCCGTTATACATCCGAGAATTAATAGGACGGAGTCAATCGGAAAAACAGCAGCCAGCCGGATAAGGATGATCCCGGCCATTTTCGTGCTCAGACCGGCTAACAGAGCGGCTACAACAGGAGATGAAAATGAATAAGCGTCAGGCAGCCACATACTGAATAGGAAGATACCTGCTCGGACTGCCAGCCCGGTTACCAGCAGCGCGCTGCTTACGATCACCCACGCTTCATATTGCGGAGCAAGACCACAGGTCATTCGACCGGAGGTCAATTCACCGCCGACGAGTTCAGCGATTATTCCCAGATTGAGCGCGCCGGTATGGTAATAAAGGACAGCCACCCCCAGCAGATACATTCCCATACCGATAGCTGATAAGAGCAGGTATTTAAGGCCGGCCCAGATTTGATACGGCCGCCGCGGATAGCCGATAAGGAGGAAAGAGATCAGGGTGAGAAACTCCATCGCCACAAAGATATTAAACAGATCATAGGCAAAGATAAGCGTATAGATCGATCCGAAGAGAAAATTAAACAGCAGGTAAAAATGGCTCTTCATGCGCCGGTTCCACAGGTAAGTGATTACTGCCAGCCCCAGCACTACTGCCAGTGCGCTGAAATAGAGCCCGATCTCATCGAAATAGAGCTCGATCCCCATCTTTGCCGGCCAACCGCCGATCGTATAGGAGATGGGGCCGTAATCAAAGAAGCGCGCTGCGAGCATCACCACTAACACCCCGCTGGACAGAACAGCAACCAGGGTAATTAGTTGGGCACGACGTGGCCACAGGAGGACGAGCGCGCCTGTAATAAAGAAGAGCACCGGGAGCAGCAATTGAGTCATCGGATATGCTCCTGGTCATGACTCCGTTCTTGCTCCACTTGCTGTGCGATCTTAACCGAGTCAGTAGTGTGATATCGCTCCACAAGGATCATCACGAAGACGAGCGACAGCGCCAGAATAGCGAGATTGATGACGATCGCCGAAAGAACCAATGCCTGTGGAAGCGGATCGATGTAGATCTGACCCGGTTTACCGGTTATAATAGGCGCAACGCCGCGGGTGTAGTAGCCGAGAGAGATAAGGCAGAGAATAACACTGGTATTGATCAGGCCAAGACCGAGCAACTTCACAATAAGATCGCGCCGTAACATCAGGGCGAGAAGGCCGATGACGAACAGAACCACACCGATCGTCACTCCATTTAACCATTCCATAATTATCGTATTTACTCCTTGCGATCACCAGCGAAAAGAGCCGCCGGCAAATTATCGATCATACATCACCACGGTGACGAATAAAGCAGTACATCATCACCCATATTCCGATAAATACTTTCCCTCCGATAAGTAGGTTGTATAGAAGAATCCACCCGCCGCTCAGCAGGCGGCCCGGCTCTCCCAACGGAAAGAAATTGGCGAAGAACGGTCGGCCGAAAAGAGGTGAGAGTGCGCTCAGAGCGATGATACTCACAAGGAAGATCTGCTCTAATCGGTCCACTACATCTTCGTTAAGTCTGCGTCCTACCCGTTCTCCTCCTCTGGCCACTGCTAATAACAGGATCACTGTTCCCAGTAGAGCGCCGCCGCTGAACCCCCCTCCAGGAGCAAGGTGGCCGGTAACGATTAAAAATAGGCCGATCAGCGCCACTACAGGCGCTAATAGATCGCCGGCCACGCGGACTATGTGTGATTCAGAGATAAACAGAGCCTCTTTGAGTCTTGGTCGTTTATCTTTGATCGCATGGAGATGGAAGCGAACTCCGATCACTGCAAGGGCGAAGACGAGAATCTCAAAGATCGTGTCAAAGAGACGATAGTTCAAGTAGATTGCGGCAACGATATTTACTGCTCCAGTATCTTCTACTCCCTGCCTGATGAACTGTTCTCCTGCTCCTGGTCTCCTACCGATAAATGAGAACGAAAAAAGCACAACGACGAGGAAGATTAGAGCAACAATAACAGCAATAGTGTTTTGTACAGTCAATCTTTTTCGCACGATCATCCCAAGTACCTCGCTATGATAGTGTCCAACTCGCCGCTGCTGCGCAATCGCTTAATATAGGTGTTTAATTCCTCGTAAATCTCTTTCTCTCCTGGTGATACGGTAAAGACGTAACAGAGATCTTCGGAGTCACGCTTGATATCGTAGTTTGTCAACGCCTGGTGATCGAGCGCGATAAATCTCACTAAATCAACACTGCAGTTCGCTATTTCCCCATGGTCAATCCCGGCGCATAAATCGGAAAAATATGCGTAAGGATCCGCCATACCGTTCTTATTTTCTATCTCTTCAAGTGCGTGACTGCCGGAGATCCCTGCCACTCTCCCATCGACTGAGCGGCTGGAAATGTGGAACAGCCGTGTCTTCAGATAGCCATCGCTGATCAGCAGATTGCTCTTTTCACTTGTAGTGGGAATTACTCCCCCTGCTCCGATATCGGCATCCTCGCTTATCAGCCACTTATGAACCTGCTGGCGAGGGACGAAAAGAATCTCTAAATCGAGCCCAAGCTTGTCGGCAAAACCGCGGAGAATCTCATACTCCAACCCAGCGACATCTTCTCCTTTTCGATAGAAGAGATAAGGAGTTTCATCGCCGATAACCATCAGTTTTCCTTTTTTGCGAACTGCGAGAATGTAAAAAGCGAGAAACGCAGCGCCGACTGCCACTTCCACCAGTGCTACATCAGGCGCATGTGAAAGTAGATAGACTCCTGCCAACAGCAAGCTGAAGACCCCCATCCCTAAAATTGCTCCCAGCGGGCGGCGACGCGTGAGCGCAAAGATAGCGATAATAGGCAATAATAACAGCAATCCTTGCAAGGTAGTCATTTTTCCTTCTTGCGTGGTCGATAGCGCATAGTAAATGCGCTTTTGGCAATGCTATGCGTAACGATCGGATTGGTGACTAAGTTTAATAGAAGGAGGAGTGCGATCATAATCGCGGGGAGAGTGAATCCACTCCGGATGATCAACCCGAGTAATATCAGGGAAAAACCGGCATTATCAGCCACACCGCCAGCATGGAGGCGAAAATATAGATCTTCAAACCGCACCAGACCGATCGAACCGACAACGATAAAGAAAATCCCCACCCCGTAAAGGAGATACTCCACCATCTACTCTGCTCCTCCCCGTTCGGCGAATTTGGCGACCACTACGATTCCCAGAAAACTGACAGCAGTATAGATGAACGCCACATCGAGAGATAAGTCACTCTCCCCAAAGACACTGAAAATAACAAGGAGGAGAATAATTCTGCTGCTCGCTGCATGGAGGCCGAGCAGGCGATCCCACACAGTAGGACCGGCGATAAACCGATACAGCACAATCAGTAAAGAGCCAATAATACCTATGCCAACCAAATGAGCCGTCATCGATCCCCCATACCTTTTCTCTCCGTAAAGATAGATACCAATCTGGTTTCGATAGACTCTTTGATCTGGTGCCAGTCTCCCTTGCTTCCCTTTTCCCTGATCCAGTGGACATAGAGCAAGTCATCATCTACTGCGATGGCGATCGTTGACGGTGTCATCGTTATCGCATTGAATAGCAGAAAGAGACCTAATTTATCGGTGAGAGCGCTGGGCAGGGTGACGACTGCTCCTTCGACTCTCCCTGTGATGATCAATTTTGTTGTATAAAGGGTGGAATAGATAAATCGCAGCAGTAGAATAACGAAATAGTGAATCCATTTGATCGGCTGAAGTAAGATTCGCCAACGCAGCGACGGCGTCGGTGGAAAGAGGCGTCGTTGAAATATAGTTATCGCTGCTGTGCACAATAACCCGGTAAGAACCATCCACGGCTCACTTGTACGGGTGAGAATAAACCAGATAGCGATAAGAAAGATCCAAATTATGAGTGCATTAAAAGACATGCTTAATTCTCCTCGTTATAACAATCATTCAGATACAGAAAACTTGCGGCGGCAATTATCGCTCGTTTCCGTCTTTAATGCAAGTTGTTGATAGGTTCTTCTTTTGTAAGCCGTAGGGGCAGGCCCCCGTGCCTGCCCTGCACAATTACTGTGCAGGGCCTACCCGTGCAGTCTTCACGGGGGCCGTGCCCCTACAAACCTGTGGTTCGGAGAAAAATAACGGGCAACCACAGGGGGATTGCCCCTACGTTGTC